>NZ_JBHMIY010000003.1:0-219492 GCF_042436595.1 Clostridium sp. MT-14 | reverse complement strand
TAATAAAGGTTTTGAAGCGAGCCTTATACTATCGTTAATGGATACGGTGGTATCTTTGATAGTGAAAGTCTTAGAGAGATAAATCAGTTATATTAACTTTCGAGTTAGTATAGAAGTTTATTTATCTAAGAACCCCTTGTCTTTAGGCTTGGGAGTTTCAGCGATGTAACTCCACGTAAAGAAATGACTGTAGAAGAGATAGAAAAAGAACTTGGTTATAAAATTAAAATAAAAGATAGGAAGATGATATAATGTTAAAAATAAAAAATATTAAATTTTCATTAAAAAATAGACCAACAATGATAGTTAATGGAATGATATTTCTATTTGGATTGCTTATGATGATATATGCAGTTACCACACATAATTTTATTTTAGGAGTAATATCTTATTTAATCGGTAATTTTAGTGTCGATTTAAAATAAATAAAAGATAAAACCATCATTTTAAAGAGAAGAGATGTTGTTTATGACAGATGTAGAATATGAAGAAATATGTACTAAAGTTGAAGATATTATAAATAAAATTGGAATTTTTAAATTAATTAATAATATCATCTTAAGATGTTTATTATACATAAAATAATGATTGGAGAGATACAATGGCAAAATTAAATGACAATGCTTTAAAGTTATTAGAAAAAAGATATTATCTAAGAGACTCAAAAACTGGAAAAATAATTGAACATTCTCCTGAAGATTTATTTAGCAGAGTTGCAAAATACATAGCAAGTGCAGAAAAAGAGAAAGAATTACAAGATAAATGGACTAAAGAATTTTTTGATGTAATGAATAATCAATTATTTATGCCTAATACTCCTACTCTTGTTAATGCTGGTAAGGATAAATGCTTATCTGCTTGTTCAGTAATTGGTAGATATCCAGATTCCTTAGAAGGTATTTATAAATATCTTTGGTATAATGCAAAATTAACAAAATATGGATGTGGAGTAGGACAAGATTTATCAAATATAAGACCAAAAGGAGAAATTATCAAAACAAGTGGAGGAAAATCAGCAGGTGTTATAAATTGGATGCATAATATTCAAACTACAGCAGCAACTACTATACAAGGTGACACAGCAAGAAGAGCAGCAAATATGGTTAGTTTAAGATTTAATCATCCAGATATTGAGGAATTTATTGATGCCAAAAAAGAAAATAGTCAATTATTTAGTGCTATGAATATATCTGTAATTATTAAAGATGAAGAATTTAAAAAAGCACTAAATGGAGAAGAAATTTGGTTACAATGGAATAAAAAAAAATATAAAAAAGTCAATGCCAAGACTCTATTAGATAAAATCTTTACAAATGCATGGAGTAATGGTGAACCTGGATTAATTTTTTTAGATAGAATGAATGAAGGTAATCCATTTAATTTATTGGACGATACATTTAATGAAACTAATAAACATTATATTATTACAACAAATCCATGTGTAACAGGTGATACTTTAATTTTAACTGATAAAGGATATTTTAAAGCAGAAGATTTATATAACAAAGAAGTTAATGTTTGGAATGGATTTGAATTTTCAAAAATCAATGTAAAAATAACAGGTAAAGATCAACAAATATTGAAAATTAATTTTTCAGATGGTAGCTTATTAAAATGTACGCCATATCATAAATTTTGTTTAAAAGGTGGTACAAGAAAAGAAGCTAAGGATTTAAAAATAGGAGACAAACTTATAAAGTGGAGCTATCCTATTATTGAAGGTACTAATAATCAATATCCAAATTCTTTTATGTATACTCAAGGATTTTTTAGTGGTGACGGTTCTCAAGAAACTAATAGGGATAGAAAATCTATATGGTTATATGATAAAAAAATCGAATTATTAAAATATCTAGAATATGAACGCTATAATAAATGTACAGGTAATCGAATATTTGTAAAAATTTCTAATAATTACTTTAGCAAAAATTATGTTCCGTCTGCAAATTTAAGTGTTAAAAGTAGATTAAATTGGTTAGCAGGCTTACTAGATAGTGATGGTTCTTTAAATAGTGAAGATGGTTCTTTAAGTATTACTTCTATTAATCATCAATTTTTAATGAAAACAAAACTAATGATTAACACTTTAGGATGCCATGCATCAGTTTCTCTAAATAAGCTTGCAGGAACAAAAGATATGCCTAATGGAAAAGGAAGTACAAAAAAATATGAGACACAAAAAGTATATAGACTAATTATTAATGCAACAAATGTAAAAAGATTAATGAATTTAGGGTTAAATACACATAGAGTTTCATTAATCGCTAATCCTAATAGAGATGCTAGCAGATTTATTAGGATTACTAGTGTAATAAAAGATGATAATATTGCTCCATATGTTTATTGTTTCACAGAACCTAAAAGGCATACAGGGTGCTTTAATGGTATTGTTACAGCTCAGTGTGGCGAACAGCCTCTTGAACAATGGGAACTGTGTGTATTAGGTAGTATTAATCTTGAAAATATATATAATGAGACAAAAAATGATGTTGATTATTCATTATTAAAAAGGACTATAGAAACAAGTATAAGATTTTTAGATAACTCAATTACTGTTAATGAATTTGTATTACCTGAATTCAAAGACAAAGTATTATCTAATAGGAAAATTGGATTAGGAGTCACAGGATTTGCCCATTTATTAATAAAATTAGGAATACAATATGATAGTGATGAAGCATTAAAATTCATAGATAAATTATTTAAGTTTATACAACAAACTGCTGAAGATGTTGATGAAAAATTAGCAAAAGAAAAAGGAGTTTTCCCTTCATGGAAAGATAGTATATTTGGCAAAAAAAATATAAAAAGAAGAAATGCAACCATAACAACTCAAGCACCTACAGGAAGTATTTCAACTATATTAGGTACAGAGAGCTACGGAATCGAACCACTTTTTTCCATTGGTTATATTAGAAGAATAGTTGATGGTGAAATATTAGAAATAAATAAATTATTTAAACAAAAATTACATCAAGTTATAAATGATTCAGACAAAGAAAAGAATATTGTAAAACAATGTATTGATGCAGGGACTACAAATTTAGATTGTGTACCAAAAGAATTAAAGAAATTATTTAGATGTGCTAATGATATATCTCCTGAATGGCATATAAAAATAATGGCACAATTACAAAAATATTATGAGAATGCAGTAAGTAAGACTGTTAATTTACCCGAAACTGCTACTCCTGAAGATGTAAAAAATGCTTACACTTTAGCATTTGCTCTCAATTGTAAAGGAATTACTGTTTATAGAAACAATTCTATTGAAGATCAAACTATTCAAATAGGCAATAAAAATAATGATAAAAAAGTACCATATGAAGTTGTATCGGCTGATGATTTACCTAGAGGATTTATAGAAAATGTACCTCCAGATCTTACATATCGTAAATATAAATTATATACAGGATGTGGTACATTATACTTTTTCGTTGGGATTGATGAATATGAGGGAAAAATATATGATTGTTTTACTAATACAAATGGCGTAGGTGGTTGTGTTGTTAATACTCAAGCTAATAGCAGATTATTATCTACAGCAATTAGATATGGTGCTCCTATAGAATATTTAATTGAACAATTACAAAAAGCAGGTACTTGTCCAAGTTATCAATATAAAAGAGGTCTGCAAAATGGAGTAAACCATATTTTACATATGTCTTTAAATAAATTTAATACTAATGATATTAAGGATAAAGAACTTAGGGAAGAAATTGAAGAATACACTGGGCAACCATTAAGCAAAGGTAAATCATGTTCTTCTGCAATTGCTAATATATTAAAAAATATATTAGATGAATTTAAAAATACTGAATATATAAAAAATGAAAAAGAAGATTTTAAAATATCAATAAAAACAAATCCAATTAAATCAGATATGGGGAAATGTCCTGTATGTGGAGAACCAATAATATTAGCAGAAGGTTGTAAGTCATGTCCTTCATGCGGATGGAGTAGATGTAATTAATAAAAAAATATAGAAAGAGGTATTAATATTGTATATAAAAAATGATTTAAATATAATTTTAAAAGCTAGAGATAATTTTGAAATAGATAGTAAAATATGGAATGATCTAGATGGTTTAAAATCAGAAATATTATCACAAATAAAACCTTCTACTAAAGAAAAGATAATATATTATAGACAAAGTGATTTAAATAATATACATGAGGGATTTTTTAAAACAGATGAACTTCCAGCTATTAAAACTTTTATTGGAGAAAGAAGTAAATTAGAGTATGATGGTGCTTTGTTTAGACATCCAATTCCATATATAATATTAAGGTATAAAGAAAAATACTTCTTTATCTTACGAGAGAAAGGTTCTGGAGAAATTAGACTAGAAGGTAAAAAAGGTATGGTAGGAGGTCATGTTGGCTCCGAAGGTATAATAGAAGGTATGTATAGAGAGCTGGAAGAGGAAGTAGCTGTAAATAAATCAATGATAAAATCTTTAACATTAAAAGGACTAATTAAAAGTAACGATGGTGTAGATGCAGACCATTTAGGGTGTCTATATGAAATAGAACTTAATACAGATAAAATAAAAGCAGAAGAAAATGGAGTATTGTCAGGTTTATGGATAAATAAAAAAGATCTATATAAACATTATGCATCTTTTGAAAATTGGAGTAAAATAGCCTATCATAATGTATTAAAATTTGAATAAATATAACACAATTATGGGGCAGAAATATATACTGCCCCGATTGTATAAAGCAAGATGATAAAATGCAAAAAAAATATAAAGCACCACATAATTGCGAACAAGTTCCAGGAGAAAATCTATCAATAAAATTAGCAAGCAAAGATAGATTGTTAAAATATCAAAATGAGTTTGAATTGTATTCCAATCAATTTATTCCTTTAATTACAAATGCTGATCTATTGGATAGAATTAGATTACAAGGTATTTTTGATAAACATTTTAGTGGTGGTAGCATATGTCACCTAAATGTAGAAAATAGAATAGAAGATGCAGAACATATGAAAGAATTAATAACTAATTGTGCTAAAAAAGGTGTCGTGTATTTCGCAATTAATTATGAATTAAATAGATGCAAAAATGGACATATGACAGTAGGTAAAAATGATGTGTGTACAATTTGTGGAGAAGAAATCACTGATAAATATATGCGAGTTGTTGGATTTCTTACAAATGTGAAAAATTGGCATAAAGTAAGAAGAGAAAAAGACTTTCCCAACAGACAATTTTATAAGGGAATATAAATTAGGAGATGATGATATCCAAATTTTAGCTACACAATATACATTACAATATAAGTCATTAGATATATACATAGCAGGGTGTAGTGCAGATCCTCACTGCACCGACTGTCATAATCCAGAAACATGGCAATTTAATCAAGGAATACAATATTCTCAAGATTACTTTGATAAACATATTAGACGAAAATGTGAGGATTTCGATTCTTTAATAAAGAATATCATGTTATTTGGTGGGGAACCAAACGATCAGGATAAAGACGTATTATTACATTTATTGTTTGATTTAAGAGGTTTAAATAAAACAATATGGTTGTTTACTAGATATGAATTAAATGATATACCAAAATTTGAATTACAATTATGTGATTATATAAAATGTGGTAGATATATCCCAGAGTTGACTACAGAGGATAATATTAAATATGGAATTAAATTAGCAACATCAAATCAGATTATATATAAGAGAGGAATTGATTATTAATGAGTAAAACAAGAGGTTTTGAAAAAATTTCAAAAGAGCAGTTTTTAAAGGATTTTGATGATCTTGGAGTAAAATATGAAGAAATAAAATTACCCAAACGTAGTACATCTAAATCTGCTGGATATGATTGTTTTTCACCTATAAATATAGCATTATGTCCTGGAGAAGAAATTAAATTACCAACAGGAATTAGATCTTATATGCAGGATAATGAAGTATTATTTGCTTTACCACGTAGTGGACATGGCTTTAAATATTATTTAAGATTAGCCAATACAGAGGGCGTAATTGATGCAGATTATTATGACTCTGATAATGAAGGACATATATTTGTCAAATTAAGAAATGAAGGTAAAAAAGATCTATCAATTAATAAAGGACAAGGAATGTGTCAATTAATATTTCAGAAGTATTTATTAGCAGATGGTGATGATTTTTCTGGAGAACAAAGAAACGGTGGATTTGGTAGTACAGATAAATAAGTAAAATTAAATAGGGATAGATATAATTCTATCCCTTACATTAAAATATAGGTTTTATGCAAAATTAATAAACGAGGTTAAAATATGAAAATATTTAAACATTACAAGTTAAAAAAGAAACAAAAAATCGAACAAAAAATTAATAATATAATATTATTCAATAAATGGAAAATACAATGTTATAAAGAATATCCTGAAAAGATTAAACCACCAATAAAAGAATTTTCAGATAGTACAGGCATGGCTAGATTTTATCCCAAAGATACTTGGGAATATTTTAAAAAATATAATGTAAATAAAAACTTATTTGATAAACAATTACAATACTATGATATTGCTATGGATGAATATGACAAATTAGAAAAAAGACTAAAGCAAAAGAAGTTGAACGAAGAAGAAAGAGAACGAATTAATCTTTATAAAAAAGCTATATTAGAATTAAAAAAGGAAGGAAAAATATGACTAATTCATTTGGAAAGAGAATTAAATTGAAAGATGGATGGACTGAAGATAAAATTATAGAAAGATTGAATAAAGCATTGGAATCATATGTGGAATCTGATTTTGATAGTGAGGGGATATTGTATTTAGATATCGATTTTAGAGCTGCTAAACAACTATTTGAAGATTTATTTGAAGGAGTATCTTTCGAAGAATATATAAAATATTATGATGCTGTAAGTGTAGATTCTTGTCGTTCTTGTCAATGTGATGTATCTGGTATATTACCTTTTATTAACATATTAGGTGATAATGTAAGATATTCCTCCAAGCAGAATAAGTTCTATAAAGACAAAGACATGAAAGTATCAATACAAATACCATGCAATGACTCAATGACAATGGTATGCAATAAATGTCATAGCACAAATACAGATGTATTTTCTGTACATGAGGAAGCTCCACATGAAGTAAAAATAACCTATATATGTAATGATTGTGGTCATACAGTAACAAGGATAGATTATTTATATAAGTAGGAGGGATACAATGTTACGTCTAGCTTATCCATATCAAGACGAACTAAATAAGATTTATCAAAGCACAGTGTTTCAAGATAAATATAAATATTATAATCTTAGTAATTGGTGGAACTATACTATTAAATTAGAAGATAATAGTTGGAATAATATAGAGATGGTGAGTATTAAAAACAAAGAGATTCTTGGCTATTTTAATGCTAATATTTCAAGATGTGATAATTTGGTTTCATCATTAGGAGTCATTAATTTTTCAACTAAAGACAATGTTATTTTTGCAAAAGATTTTTATAAATTTATTATAGATTTATTTTATAAGTTTAATTTTAGAAAAATTCGATTCCATGTTGTTATAGGTAATCCTATTGAAAAAATGTATGATAAATATATTGCTAAATATGGAGGCAGGATCATTGGAATTAGCAATAACGATGCCTTATTGCAAGATGGAAAATACTATAATGTTAAATACTATGAAATATTCCAGAATGATTTTAAATACTATTTTAAAAAGAAAACAAAAAAAGAAATGCCAAAATAAAATTAATAAAACAACATAGAATTCAAATTTTATAATAAAAGAGGAGTGAGAGAATGACTTTAAAAGAATATATAAAAATAATAGTTATAACTATACCAATATTTTTAGGAATGATAATAGGTGCTATAATAATATCACATTTTGTGCATTCAGAATTACAAGGGTGGATAATTTCAACAATATTTGCAATAATATATTGCTTTCCAATGATAAAGTATATTGAAAAAATGGCCAATAAGTTTAATATATAATATCAAAATAAATCTAACATTTTATATAAAATTAATAAAGGGGGAATTAATATCGCCAAACAATACAAATTAATATTTGATGATGATATTTTAAATAAGTATTTAGACTATTACTTTAAAAAATATCCTAGAAGACATAAAGCACCCATAGATAGCCCCTTACATCCTAGTATCAATAAATGGTTTGTAATGAAAAGACCGCAGATGAATGACTTAAAACAAAAATGGAAAGAGTTTGGGGTATGGGTTGTAAAACAATATGGATATGAAAATTTAAATATTCAACATGCAAAAGTTACATACAAATTTTTCTTTAAAACAAAACGAAGGCAAGACAATGATAATAGAAGTCCTAAATTTATGAATGATGCTTTAACTGAATCAAAAATGATTTTGGATGATGACTATATACATCTGAATCCACTATTAATCTACGGAGGTTATGATAAAGAACATCCAAGAATGGAAATTATAATTGAACAAAATTAATAATAATTATAAAGGAGCTTAATTAATGGAGAATAAAAAAGAAATAGAAGCTATACAGATTACCTTTGAAAATTGCGTTGAAATAACTATTCCTTATAAGTGTGTTACTCAATTAGATTATAAGACGAAAAAATATGCAGGAGAATGTGGAAAAGATAGCAATATAAATGGTATTATAACCAATCTTGATTGTATTATAGAAAATAACGGTAGTATAATATATGATGCAGATTATATGGAGGATGGTTCCTCTCCTATACAAAGATTATCACAATATAATGATATATGTTATTTTGATATTATATATAAAGATGGGACAAGAGAATCTAATTATGTTAAATGGTATTACAAAAACAATTATGATGATCCTCAAGAAAATAAAAATCAGACATCAGAATTATTAAGGTATAATAAGATACATATACATATAGAGCCTTATATTCCTCAATATACGATATTTGAGATATTTGCATTTCCACCACGAACTATTTTTAAAGATGAAGAAAATAATAAATATGAGATTCAATTAAATTCTTCAGGTAAGTATATAGATATGCCTATGACTGAGAAATATATTAATATGAAATATACTGTAAATAAAAAGGAAGGATAATATGGCAGGTATAGCAATATGCGAAAACAAAGATTGTATACATAAAGATAAATGTTTTAGATTTATGTATAAAGTAGGTGAAGTGTGCAATTTTGCGAAGATATGTAATAAAGAAAATAAATATAAATGGTTATGGAAAGTTGAAATGTCTATAGCTAAGAAATAAAATTAATAAATAATAATGTTAAAAGCTACATTTTATTTACTTTTGATATTGATATTTTGTTTGTTAATAAGGTTTTTAGTGCATTTGTTAAATTGACTAACTTTTAATTTCCCCATATATCACTCCTAATTTATTTATATAAGACTAAATATATTTTAATAAAATGTAGCTTATATAATGATTAGGAGTGACAATATATGTCAAATTTAATAGACTTAATACCAAAAATGACATCAAATACTTCTTCAATCGGTACGGTTTCAGCAAGTAGTGTATATAGAGATAGTATGCCATTTAAATTATTTGATAAAGACAATAATAATGCTGATGGACATAGATTTGCTACAAATGCTAATTGTCCTCAATGGGTTGAATTTAAGTTTAATAATCCAACATGTGTTAATGCATATGGTCTAAGAGCTGAGAGTACATTATGGCAATTTAATATGGGTTCTTGTTTACCGAAAACATGGCTATTTATGGCTAGTAATACTGGTTTATTTACTGGTGAAGAAATAATACTTGATACAATAACTAATTTTATGGCACAAAAAAATGATAATACAGAACCTATCTTTTATTTTAACAATAATACTAAATATATTTATTATAGGTTATTATGGACAGATTTAGATCGAACTGATAATCGCAAAGAATGGACTATTATTAATGAGTGGGGACTTTATTATCATCAATATAATAAATATCTAATAAAACAAAATGATCAATATTATAATATTAATTCAGAGAATTATCAAAACGGAGCATTTATACCATTAACCTTAACAGGAGGAAATACACCGAATGAAGATGATTATAATAACTTAGGTTTTGATAATATCAATGATTTATGTGTTCCTATTACCGTTGGAGATGAAACTTTTAAACCTATTGACAAATTGAATACTCAATTTGAAATCAGAATGTTGAGACAAAATTAATAAATAATAACAAGTTAAAAATTACGTTTTATTTACTTTACCTAAAATGTAGTAAAGTAATAGTTTTTGATTTGCTTATTATTACAAAAATTAAAAAAGTGCAGATAGCTGTATCTAAAAATAGATAAATCACTTCTAAATTATAGACCAAAATAAAACGTAATTTATATTTAAACTTATAATTTAGGAGTGATAAAAAATGTCAAACGGAAATTTTGCAGGTGGAGATGGAACAGCATCTAATCCGTATTTAATAGAAGATGCTGATGATCTAAATGCTGTTAGAAATAATCTATCTGCTAGTTATAAATTGATTAAAGATGTAGATCTGAATATATCTCCGTATAACGAAGGAGAAGGCTGGACTCCTATTGGGGATACTACTAATAATAGATTTACTGGTGTATTTGATGGGAACGGTCATATAATAAAAAATTTATTCATTAATAGAACTGGAATAGCTTATCAAGGATTATTTGGTTGTATAAATAATGCCAATATTCAAAGTATAAAAGTAGAAAATGTAAATATTAATACTAATAATAATTATATAGGAGGATTAATTGGAATTACTCAAGGTACTTCTGTAGTATCAAATTGTTGTTCTATGGGAATTGTTAAAGGTTCTACCTATGTTGGCGGACTAGTAGGATATAGTGCTGGGACTGTATCTAATAGTTATACTACTTGTACAGTAAATGGTTCTAGTTCTTTAGGAGGATTAATTGGAACTCTTAATCAAGTAACTTTAAAAAATTGTTATAGTAGTGGAGTTATATCTGCCAATGCTGGATTTGGTGGATTAATTGGAGGCACTGGTAGTGTTACTTCTACAATAATACATTCATATTGGGATACAAATACATCAGGAACAGGTACTTCAAGAGGAGGAACAGGATTAACGACAGCACAGATGGAAACCCCTTCAAGTTTTGTAGGTTGGGATACTGAAGTGCTAGAAGATGGAGTCACCAAAGTATGGATATTAAAAGATGGAGAGTATCCTAAACTGTGGTTTGAAAAACCTCATAGTAAATTTTTGATAAAGCAGAGTAATGAATACTATAGTGTACAGAACAATACATTAACAAAATTAGGAACACCAACAGATGATACACAGTTAGAACAATGGTTCAATGACTACGGAGTAGATGATTTGAATACAGCTTTATTAACTCCAGATGCAAATGGTAATAAATTAATTAATAGTTTGGATGACCAATTCCAAATTAGGATGATGAAGTTCAAACAATGATATTAATAAAAAAATATATATAATAAAATAAAAAGAGATGATTGAATGCAAACAAAATTAAATAGTATAATTCACGAATGTGAAAAAGATACCCCTGGGCAAAATTGTATAGATTGTTCATGTAATGAAAGAGAATGTCTAGAAAGTTTATTAAATATTTATAATTCTAAATTCAGTGAACGAAAAAATGATTTTCGATTCTTAAAAGATATTGTAGAAGAATTTGGAGGTAATTAAAACATGAAAATATTAAAACCTCAAAAAGAATTAGTACTTACAGGTATATTGACTATTATATCTGCTATCTTATTAATGGTTATATATTATAACACCGGCGATTATATAATCCATCCTCTTTTATATCCAGTTATATTATTAGGGGGAATAGGCTGGTTAGCAACTGGAATAACTTCTATCATTGAATTTAATAAAAAATATAAATAAAAATGAGGTGTAAATTCATGAAAAGAAAATTTATTATAGGATTATGTAGTATATTTTTAATATTTGCTTTGGCCGGATGTTCTACACTAGATCGCTTTGGTAAAAATATTAATTCTGATGTCAGTAATGGATTAAATAGAACAGTGTCAGTATATAGTCAAGATGGGAAACTTATTAGGACTTATACAGGGAAATTAGATATAAGGCAAAATAAATACGGTAATGAAGTACTATTTGATTTAAATGGCAAAAGAATAGTAATTAATAATGCTGTTGTTGTAACTGAAGAAAAGTAAAAAGGGGATGGTTTTTTGAAAATATTTCTATTGATATTTTCTGCAATATTTCTAACTACACAACTACAAAATTTATTTAATTTTAAAACTATAAAAAAAGATTTAGATAATAACCAAATCATAAGAAAAGGTGACAAATATTCAACAGTCAGTACACTAATCTCTGGATGTACAGTTTTAATATACTATTTTTTATGTGCCATATATATTAAAACATTTATATTTTCAATAATAGGTTTCATTTATTGTTTATGGACAATTTTTGATCTATATAATTTACATAGATATTTAAAATCAAATATTATATCAAGAACATTAAATAGTAAGTTATATAGAATATTATCCAAACCATTTGATATAGGATTTACATCATATATAATATATTTTATTGCCACACACTGGTTGTAATAATTTAGGAAAGCGAGGATTCTATATGAAAATAAAATTGTCGGGGAAAATATAAAAGACAAAGATTTTTCTTTTAATCATTTATATGAAGTACAGGAAATAATAATATCTGGTGATATTTATGGCTATGATATTTTTTATAAAATCATAAATAACAAAGGCCAATCAAAATATTTATTGGATATTTTTATTGAGACAATTATAGATAAAAATACTATGTTAGATGAATTTATATCAACATTTGATTCTCAGATATTTAATAATAAATGTTTTAAAAAATTACCATACAAATTTACCTTCACTTTCCCATTGAGAAAATGATAAGTTTTATATATCCAAAAGAGATAGTTCAACAGACGTATTAACCTTTGTACTAAAAGAGGATGATTATATAAAAAGTATGATCTTCCTCAATGTATAGGAGAAAGGAGCAAAGTATTTTATGGAAAAATCAGATGTATTAAAAGATTTATTGGATGATGTTAATAACGCCCTTGCTTTAATACAAAGTAATATGATTAAAAGGACGGTAAGTCAATTATACGAATTACATGGTAAATTAACTATATTAATAAAATTAAGAGAACATAATAAAAATTCATTTTCAATAACACCAGAAGATCCTTATTATATTACATATAGAGGTCATAAAGTAAGTGATACTATTATACCAAATAAATAAAATGCGTCTTTTATTGCTAACATATAATTGAAAAATTGAGCATATGAAAGTATAATAAAAATAAAAAATTAATTGAGAATAATATATTAATTAGATAAATTAATAAGGAGAGTAAATTATATGAGCTTGAAACAATATGACCAAATATTAAAAGAATCAATAATCCAAAAATTAACACAAAAAAACATTTATTTTGAAAAAGATGATACTTTAGAAAATTTACTAATTAATTATCTCAATGTAATAAATAGAACAATTATTTCTATACCAAGGAGAGTTTATATATCTGATAATATAAACAAAATTATAAAAAAACATAAACTTAATGAAGAATATATAAAAATTATTTTTAAATTTAAATACAATTTTGAAAAGGGAATAGATATGAATGGACATTTAAGTACAAATATATATTATTCTAATTTACTTATAAAGAATAAAAATAAGCGTGGTTATAGAAGATCAAGAGATTATTTA
Source organism: Clostridium sp. MT-14 (assembly GCF_042436595.1). Lineage (NCBI taxonomy): Bacteria > Bacillati > Bacillota > Clostridia > Eubacteriales > Clostridiaceae > Clostridium > Clostridium sp. MT-14. The sequence goes on along the minus strand of NZ_JBHMIY010000003.1, from coordinate 205,750 downwards.
TTGGATGATTGGGGCATTTATCACCTTCATTTAAATAATAAAGATGCAAAAAACGAAAAAGAAATGCATAATAATAGATCAAAATATTTATTATTTGTTAAAATAGCTCATAATGCAGTGTATTTTATAGATATATATAATCATAATGAAAAAAATATATTTTCAAAGCAAGAATTATTAGAGATATTAGATAGAAATTGGCATTTTCTTTTAAAATCATATATTATTTCAAATTTATCATCCGTATCTCGAATGACAGATGAAGAAATAGAAAATAGTAGAAAAAAACATGCATATACACTTGTAAATATAAATGGTAAAGTATATCTTCCTATAGGTGGTGGTTTAACAAGTGCTGGGACAAACATTAAGCATACACAACAAGCAGATTTTATTTTAAATAAGAAAAATATATAAATAAATTTATGTTTTTATATAAAATTAATAAATATAAAAAAGGAGTAACTATAAAAATGAATAGAGAATCTCTATTAAGACAATTACAGGAATTACAAGCAGATTTTGAAGATTTAACTAATGAAGAAATAATTGAATGTCGAAAATCAATTCTTAAAAGAATAAATATATGTTTAGCAGAACTAGGTGAATGTGATGAAGATAATATATAAAGATGTTTTTGAAGGTATAAAAAAATTAAATGATAACACAATAAAATGTTGTATTACTTCTCCTCCATATTATAAATGTAGAAATTATGGTAATGAAAAACAATTAGGACTAGAAAAGACACCAGAAAAATATATTGATAATTTATGTAAGGTATTTGATTGTATAAAAAATAAACTAACAAATGATGGCAATTTATTTATAAATATTGGCGATAAATATGATAAAAATAAATCTCTTATGCTTATACCAACAAATTTTGCTACACAAATGAAAAAAAGAAATTGGATATTAAGAAATGATATTATATGGTATAAACCTAATTTTCAACCTTCTCCTGTTACTGATAGACTTACTAATACATATGAACATATATTTCATTTTACAAAAAATAAAAGTTACTATTATAATCTAGATAGCATTAGAATACCAAACAAGTGTAATGATACGAATAATGAAAAGATATTACATAGATTTAAAGATAAAATTAATAATTCAGAGTTAACTAAAGATGAAAAGTCTGATGCTTTAAATGAATTATACAAGTTATATAAAGAAAATAAAATAAATAAAGATGCTCGATTAAAGATAAAAGGACAAAATAAAACATTATTTGGTTCAGACACTAAATTAAGTGGCAGAGCAAAAGAATTACAAAATAAAGGTTATTATTTTCATTGTAATAATCCTAAAGGTAAAAATCCGGGAGATTTATTATCAATAAATATAAAAGCATATCATGGGATTCATGAAGCTGTATTTCCTGAAGAATTGATTGAACCATTAATAAAATGCGGTAGTAATAAAGGCGATATTGTGTTGGATTGTTTTGCAGGAACAGGAACAACTTGTAAAGTTGCAGATAGATTAAGGAGAATTGGAATAGGAATTGAACTTAATAAAATTTAATTAATAAATATGAAAGAAGGAATTAATATTAATAAACCAACCAGTAAGAGGAGATTAATATGAGTATTAAAGCTGAATACCCTGATCGAAATATCCAAAATGTTTATAATTATTTAGATACAATCAGTCTAGATAAATACTTAAAAAAATATAACAATAAGTCTATATATGAATTAATGGAAATTTTAGAACATGATTATGTTTATCAAGATAAATATTCCACAAGTTTATTTGATTATGTTGCTGAAGATGAATTTATATATTATCTAAGAAAAAGATATCTTGATATAAAAATACATGAGGATATACAAATAACTCATTATTTTCATTATAAATAAAATAATATTAATAAAAACTAAACTTTAAGTAGAGGAGGGAATTAATGCGAAATAATAATATTAAAAATTGGAATATAACTAGAAAAGGGATTAATAGGTTTTTCAAGTTAAAAAATGAGCAATGGTTAAAAATTCAATTCATCTATTGTTCAAGTCAGAATGTATGGCTTATGATAATTTGTGTTGCCAATTCCAAAAGACAATGTAATGACTGCATGAAGAAAACGGAAAATAGTCCTAAGATATTATTTGGGAAATGTACTGGAAATAAAGCAGGATTAGAACCTTTTATAATATCCCTAAAATCTTTACTTGAATTTGAGAAAACAATAAGTAATTGTGAAATTAGAATTTTAGGGGCTAATAGCAGATTACGTAATATTTATAAGAGATTGACAAGATATGGCTATCAGATTAGAAAATATAAAGACTTTGGAGAAGATAAAGAATGTGTTTATAAAAATGTTTAATTTAATGATATATATAATAATTTAAAGATGGTGATTAAATGAAATTAATAATAACAGAAAAAGATTTAAATAATTCACACGATCAAAAAGATATAGAAATCAGTATAAATGATATTATAGAAATAACTATTAGTAATACATTTGTTTATACAGGTAGAATCATATATTTTGATAATAAAACTATAAAATTAGATATGTCAACAAAATTTTATAGTAAAACAAAATCATTTGAATTTACAGGAATAAGCCATATTAAATTATGCTTGAAGGCGTAGTCTTGTAAGATATTTTTAGAAAGTAACTTTAAACAATATATTATCAATTAAATTTTGATATTCTCACTTATACTCTTGTTTGCTCTAATTTTCAAGAGTATAAACTTTTTAAAATCTGAATTTTATCCTTTTTTAATCTAGGTATTCTACTTTTCTTCTTTTTAAAATCATATCCTATATTACGATTTATTAAATATTGCCTCATTTGTTCAATAGAGTAATATGGATATGATTTGTTTATTGTATTATGTATAGCATTATAGGACAAAATAGCATCTATGTCTATCTCACTAATACCTGTTAATTCTACTGGTATGCCAATATTTTTTAATGCTTTATATAAAGCTCCAATACCAGCAAAGCTATCAAATAATTTTATCTTAGTAATATTAATCAACTTCTTTCTATTTATTTTTATTAATTTTATATTTACATTAAAATTCAGAAGTTATTTCAAGCTTGTATTAATACTAATAATTATGGTGATATAAGTTTAATAAAACCAAATGAATTGCCAAATTTTGATTTATTTAATTTCAGTTTTCCTTGTTTTATAGCAGGAACATTAGTATTAACTAACAAAGGATATAAAAATATAGAGGATATAAAAGAAGGTGATATGGTTTTAACACATACAAATACATATCAAAAAGTAGTAAAACCAATGATAAATAAAGCTAATAGTATATATAGATTAAAAACAATGTGCAGTGAAGACTTATTAGTTACAGAAGAACATCCTTTTTACGTTAGAAAAAAGAAACGAATAAATACACGTATAAAAGGCAAAGCTGTTAACTATAGAGAATTTTCAAATCCACAATGGGTAAAAATTAAAGACTTATCAAAAGATTATTATGTTGGAATTGCTATAAATCAAGAATCTAAATTACCTAATTGGAATGGAGTAGAAGTGAATAGCACATGGGTAAAATATGGAAATAAAAAATTACTTAATACTATAAAAAAATATTTTAACAATAATGATTTTTGGTGGATTGTTGGAAGATATATGGGTGATGGATGGGTTAAAAATATAATAGATCACAAAGGAACAGATATATATGACTTATACATATGTTGTGCAAAAGATGAACTACATGAAATAACAGATGTTTTAGATAATTTAAATTTAATAAATAATGATTTTAAATATAAATATTATGAAGATAGAACTGTATATAAGATTAGAATTTCAAATGTAGAATTTGCTAAGTTTTTACAACAATTTGGGAAAGGTGCAAAAAATAAGAAACTAAATAATACAATAATAGATTTACCTAAAAATTTATTAAAAAGTTTTCTTGATGGATATATAAGTGCTGATGGTTATTTTACTAAAAATATATATAAATGTTCATCAATTAGTAATAAATTAATATATGGTATAGGACAATGTGTAGCAAAAGTTCATAACGCACCATTCTCAATTTATAAAACTATAAGATCTAAAACTTGTGTAATAGAAGGAAGAATAGTAAATCAAAATGATGTATATGATATAGCTTGGAAAATTGAAAAGAAGAAACAGGATAAAGCATTTTATGAAGATGGTTATATATGGTGTCCGATTAATGGATTGGAGAAAGAACAATATAATGGTTTAGTGTATAATATGGAAGTTGAAAATGATAATTCATATACTGCTAATAATATAATTGTACATAATTGTACCGATATCAGTGTGGCCGGCAAACAGAAAGGTATGAAAGATAAAAAAGGAAACATGACTAGAAGTGGCTTGTATACATATGGAATAAATATTATTCAAGCCAAAAAACCAAAATACATAATGATTGAAAATGTTAAAAACTTAATATCTAAAAAATTTATTAATGATTTTTATAGTATAACAAATGAAATTAATAATATAGGATATAATTGCTATTATCCTAAAAATGATAAAGATAAACCTATATGTTTAAATGCCAAGAATTACGGAGTACCACAGAACAGAGAAAGAATCTATGTCATTTGTATTAGGAAAGATACAGATGATTGTAAATTTCAGTTCCCTGATGGATTTGATAATGGTATAAGATTAAAAGATTTATTAGAAGAACAAGTTGATGAGAAATATTATATCTCTGAAGATAAAACAAGAAAATTATTAACTGAATTAAAAGCTAAAAATATAGGGATTAATCCTTGTTTAACTTCTGATAGAGTAGTTAAAAGCCAAAATGGTAGAAGATTTAAAGAGAATGATGAACCTGCTTTTACGATTAATACACAAGATAAAAATGGAGTATTAATTAATCAAGGGAAAGTGCAATTTAAAGATGATGATATATCTAGTTGTATAAATTCCAATTATTATAAGGGATTAGACAACCATGCTGCTAGAACTGGAATATTAGAGACAGGAGTATATAATCAAAAAGATGGCTTTAAACAAAAAGATATTGGTTGTACACTTGATGCAAGTTACTATAAAGGTCTTGGTAATAATCAAAATAGAAATGCTATTTTAGAATTATCAATATTAAAACCTATTAGAACTAAATCAGGAGAAATTAAAGAACAACGAAAAAATATGACTAGTTTAGAACCCAGGACAGATGAAATAAGTAATACTTTAACTACAGTACAAAAAGACAACTTACTTATAGAACCTAATAACATAGATGTTGTAGGTAAATTAGAAATGAAAGGGCAAGATAATATTCGTAGCGTTTATAATCCAAAAGGTATTAGTCCTGCTTTAACAACTATGGAAGGTGAACATCGTGAACCAAAGATATTAGAATCTAACAATTTAAAGTTTGTAGGCGGTATTGGAGAAAAAGATTGGGCAGGAGATGGGAAACAGAATAGTAGAAATTATCCTCAAGGAAATAGAGTATATGATAGCAAAAATATTGCAGTTAGTCAAACTGCTCAAGGCGGTGGTATAGGAAGTTATACTGGATTATATAAAATAAATAATAATTGCAGAATACGTAAATTAACTCCACTAGAATGTTGGAGATTAATGAGTTTTGATGATGAAGATTTTTATAAAGTTAAAAACATGGGTATATCTGATACTCAACTTTATAAGATGGCAGGAAATTCTATTGTAGTTAAAGTTTTAGAGTACATATTTAAGAATTTATTTGATATATAATTAATAAAATTAATAAATTATATTGACAAGCCATCTTTGTTATGTTACTATAATATTAGTAAAAAAGCTTAAATAAAATTAATAAAGGAGTAATTTAAAATGAAATTTTATGAATTATTGCAGAAGTACTCCAATAAAGATATCCTTGAAGCATTACATAAAAATTATGATGAAGTATCTGATGATGCCTATATTTCGGCTTTAGATGAACTAAGAAGATTAACGCCAACTACAGAAAAACAAAATCTGAAAATTAGAGTCGAATTTCAAAAAGATAACTTTCTTGATGAAGATAATAATAAAGAATATCTTGATTGTGATGGTATTGGCCCGAATGAAAAAGGTGAAATTATAAGATGGGGATTAGAATTTGACCGATGGGAAGATTGGCTTGCTAAAAAAATTGACGAAGAATCCTTTAAAAAATTAGATGATTTAACAATCTTGGCTGGTATTATGTGGGAGTTGACCTATAATGGATATTCTCAGGAAGAAGTTAAAGAAAGAACAGATGATTTGAATAGTAGAATAACAGAAATCAAAGAACATCCTGAGCATCTTAAAAGTTGGAATAAATTAAAAGAAGAATTAGAGGAATAGGAGAATATCATGCAAAAAGGATTAGAAAGAATAGAACAAATTCATTATGTAACTTATGTATATAATAATAAAGAAGAAAAACATAAACATTATATTGAAATGAGTAAAGAAGGTTTTATCAGAGGAAATTGGTTTTGTAATTCACCAGATAATGAAGTTGCTTATTGTAAAACAACAACAATAAAAGATGAATACTATATTCCAAGAAAGCTTAAGGAAAGCGAAAAATTTTATTATGGCTTTAAAAATGGATACTTAGAAAAAGAAGATATAGCAATATATATTAAGAAATATTATACATGTAAATATAATATACCGTTGTACGAGTATTTAGGTATGACAAAAGAACAATGTCAACAATGGATGACTGAAGGTACTATAAAATAATTCTTTTAAAGAAATAAATAAAAGGAGAGATATTAAATGGAAAAATGTTTTATTGCAAATGAGGAGAGTAAGTATAATCGAGACTGGAAAAAATATTTACATATGGTTGACAAACAAAGGAAATTCGTAAATAATTTTTTAAAACAGAAAGGAATCAATTCTCAAAGCTATATGGTTAGAGGAGGTGGTTTTGTGAACATTCCATTTGAAGAAAGTAATAAAAAGGATATTAGTTTGTATATTGAACCAACAAAAGAAAATTTAGAGCAGTTCTCTAAACAATTATGTAAACCAGATAAATATAATATGTGTAAATTCAAACAATCATCAAGAATTAATAAAGAATTTGCACAATTATGTATAGATAATAAAGTAATAATTAATTTATATCAACCACGTGTAGGAGATTATATTGAGTCATTATATAGATATGGTATAGATCAATTCCCTTATGATGATAAATTATATTTTAAAATAAATAGTGAATCTTTAACTGAAGAAACTAATGTACCAGAAGATTGGCAGGAAATCAAATGTAGTGAATTTTATATCACAAAAGAAAAATATGAGCAACAAAAGAAGGAGAATAAATAATATGGGAACGTGTGCTTTTACGGCACACCGTCCAAATAAACTGTATGGATATAATATTTATATACCTAAATATTATAAATTGGGTAGATTAATAAGAGGAGAATGTATAAATTTAATAGAAAAACAGGGAATTAGTAATTTTATTTCAGGAGGAGCTTTAGGTGGTGACACAATATCATTTTTAGTAGTAGATAAATTAAAAAATATATATCCTAATATAAAGAATATATTAGCAATACCATTTAAAAACCAGCCTATAAAATGGTCTAATCAAATAGATATTAATAGATATAACAAAATAAAATCTTTGGCCGATGAAATTATATATGTAGATACTTTGGAGCAATACAAAATAAAAGGATATCAAAAGGATATATATTATCCCGCAAAAATGCAAAAACGCAATGAGTTTATGTGTGATAAAGCCGATATATTAATAGCTGTATGGGACGGTAGTAAAGGGGGTACTGCTAATTGTGTCAGATATATGAAAAAATTAGGTAAAGAAATTATCAGAATTGATCCATGTAATTTATCAGAGGTGAGCATATGTTAAAAATTCAAAAAGCGAGCATTGATTCATGTAAGAGGTGGACTAAAGCAAAATATACTTTATGGGAAAATAATAAAATTTGTATAGTAAAACACTATAGTAGTTGTAGCCCTAGATATTGGAGAGATATTGAAGAATGTTTTGATATGATTATTTATGGTTGTCTTAGTATAATTGGATTTCCACTCGTTTTAATATATACATTATACTCTTTCATACCTGCAATATATATTAAAGATTCCTCCATAGATGAAAAGAAACAAGAACAAAGAAATAAAGCTAATGCAGAAATGGAAATGATACTAAAGAAAGAAGATGATATTAATAATGAATAATAATTTATTTATACTTAAAACAATATCAATAAGACCTAAAACAGAAGAAATTAGACATAAGTATTGGCAAATACACCAAATTAAATATGAAAGAAAAATGCCATATGAGGCATACATTAATTTTTTAAAGAATTGGCATGAATATGATTTCCTATATTCAGAAGAAAATAATTGCTATTTTACTGATTATAATACCGCTAAAGAATTTGCAGAGAATAATGCTTCTGATATAAATGATGGTGGAGTATATAATTATATTGCTATCATAGAAGTACCTTTTGAATGTACGTATGCTAATACAGAAGTAAAAAACATATATGCGTTTAAATATAATCGTAAAAGTGATAAATATACTGAAGTATCCGAAGACTATAATGAAGAGACAAAATATATTTTCAAAGAGTTAGAATGTACAATAAAACAGTGATTTTATAAAATTAATAAATGGAGGAATATAACCATGAACAAAGATAGTTTAGGAGATAGGATGAAAACATATGAAGGAGTCACTAGACATTATTTAACTAGAAGAATGCCTACAATAATAAGGATTGATGGTAAAGCATTCCATTCGTTTACAAAAGGATTAAAAAAACCTTTTGATAATATACTTATAAATTCAATGCAAGAAACAGCTAAATATTTATGTGAAAATATTCAAGGATGTAAAATAGCATATACACAATCGGATGAAATTAGTTTATTATTAACCGATTATGATGATATAAACACTTCTGCATGGTTTGATAATAATATTTCAAAGGTTATTAGTATATCAGCTAGTATGGCGACCTTAGTTTTTAATAAAAATTTTAAAGAAAATACTAATAGCCTGAATGATAAAAATTTTAAAACTTTAGAGGAATATTTAATTACTAAAAAGATATATGAAAAAAAGTTTGATAAAGCTTTATTTGATAGTAGAGTTTTCAATATTCCTAAAGAAGATATTTGTAACTATTTTATTTGGAGACAACAAGATTGTATTAGAAATTCTATTGAGATGGTTGGAAGAACCAATTTTAGCTATAAACAACTATATAAAGTAAATTGTAACCAAATACAAGATAAACTACTCAAAGAAAAAAATATTAACTGGACTACTTTTCCTACTTATCAAAAAAGAGGTAGTTGTATTATAAAAGAAAAATATTATCTAAATGATGATAATAATACTCAAAGGACACGTTGGATTGTTGATAAAAATATACCTGTCTTCACAGAAAATAGAGACTATATAGAGAAATATTTATAAGGAGAAATAATATTTATGATAAAAATAAATAATAATATATATAACCAAGTTAAAAATTGGGTAGAAAATAGATCCACAAAAGTAATTAGTTTTTCTCCTATAGCTATATTTAAAGATATAAGAGAAGATAGATTTATAATAACCCAATATTTAGAACAATTATGTGATAAAGATATCTTACAAAAACAATTTTATTATAATTGTAAATGTGGGAATGAATATATAGTAAAAAGTTTAATAGATTTTCCTGAATACTGTGAAGTATGTGGAGAAGAAATCAATGACCCAATGCATAATAGTTTCTTAGAATATAAAATAATAAGGAGGGAAAATTAATAATATGGAAAAATCTACACAAAAATTAATAGATGAATTAACTAATAAATTAATAATATCTTTAAATGACAATGAAGCACTCTGTCCTACATGTAAGGGATTAAGATTTATATTAGAACAAAGAGGAAAACAGGCATACATAGAGAGTTGTCCAGATTGTTATAATGGCAAAGTATATGTATGCAAACATTGTGGTAAACATAATAAGAGCAATTATTGTAATTGCGATGGAGCCAGAAAAGAAAGAAATGCAGAATTCAATAAAAAGCAACAAGAAAAAGAACAAAAATTATTTGGAAAGGCAAAGAAAATCAAATTTAATGATTATAACGGATATTTTTTTATACCTGATTATGAAGGTCGAGTTTATGATGGTGATGCGGTATATGATTGGTTATGTGATAAAATTAAATATGATAAATTATCTAATGAGGAATTACCTTCATATTTATGGAGTACTTCACCCGAACCTGTATTTGATATGGATTTAAAAGACATTCTCTATGATAAATGTGAAGAAGGATATGAAGACATGGATTCTTTCCTAAACACCGATGATGAAGATTTTAAATTGGCACAACAACATTTAGATAAATGGTATAAAAAACAGGGAGATGCAGTCAACACATATTATGAAAATTATGATATTGCTATATTATTAGATGATGTTATTACCGAAATAAAATATAGAATAAGGATGGGAGAATTATAGTTATGAATTTACAAGATAAAATAAAAGATATTAAATCTTTTAGGCAATTAAAATATAATTGGAATGGATATAATGGAGAACCAATATCTGATATAGTAATAGATAAAGCATTAAATTTAATTAAAGAATTAAAACCTATACCAGAAGTATTTCCAACAGGTCGAGGTAGTATACAATTTGAATGGGGAAAAGATAGTTTATATCTTGAGATGGAAATATTCGAAGATAAAATACAAATATTTAATATAGCCAACAAAAATACAAAAGAAATTAGTATTGGAGATGAATAATTTATGATAAATTGTGAAGTCACACAATGTAGATATAATGAAAACAACATTTGCATAAATAAATCTGTATCTATATCATTTAATTGTGATAGTGATGAAGCTATTTGTACTAATTATGAAGAAAAAGAAGAAATTATAAGAAATAAATATCATATAATAGAACTACCATCAAGTTATGCGAAAGCTGATTATATGGTATTAATGAGATGTATAAGTACTTGCTTTGGTTATTGGGACTATATAAAAAAGGATATTAATAAACTCACAGATAAAAATCCAATTCATATTATTTTAGATCATACTTTACATAATGGAATAAGCAATAATAGATTCATCTTAATGAATTATGATAAAAATAAGACACAATACACTTGTAAAGTTTTTAATACTACTAATGACAGTCCTATTAGAAAAATTAGTTGTGATTATTTTAGAAATCAACCACAACTAATAGAATATAGCATATTAACATTTCCACAAAAGAAAATGATTTTAAAAGGTATAATATTATAGGGGGGAAGAAATAATTATGGGACAAGTAATATGTGTAAGTGATGGTGAAGGCGATTTCTGGGATATAACGCCAGGAAAAATATATACAGTATTAAAAGTAAATCCTGAATATGTGATATATATAAGAAAAGAAGAAGATGGGACTATTATAAAAAATACAACCCCAAGAATACTTATAGAAGATGATGCAAGTCAAGGTTGGTATCCATTATTTTGTTTTAAAACTTTAAAACCTATAAAAAATATAGAGGATTTACTATAAGAAGGAAGTAGATAAAATGGCTATTTTAAAACGTATAATATTATGATAATATGGAGATAATTACTATATCATATAAAATCGAGGTGCTAATAATGGAAAAGGGAAATAATAATCCATATTGTGATATAGATAGAAAAATAATGGAAGGTTATAGTGAACTTGAAGCTGAAATTGCAGTAGCTAAAAAAAGAAAAGAATATATAAGCAAATATGGTTATCTTATTGATTGTGTTATGTCTGATTCAGATGAGATATTTATGCTAGATTGCCATACTCATGGCTTAGTAGATAGTAGAGAACATTTAGAATTACAAGTATTAATGCCTGATTGTGGAGGAGTCAGAGAAACACAGAAAGTAGGTATGGAAATCATTCATAGATGTGTAGATAAAATAGATACAGGTGAGAAATTTAAGGAAAATACTATTTATACCGATATACTTGATGATGATTACTATTTAAAATTTCTTAAATTTAATATACGAAAAGAAAGTATTCTAAGGCTTTTATTACCTGATGAAAATAATATGTTGCCTGATGAAGAAAAATGTAATCCTCTATACAAATATCAGTTGAATAAATATGGCAAATTAAAATAAATTATAAATATTATTTGTAATTTTAGTCATAAAACATAGAATATATGATATTAATAAAGAAGGATGATATATGAAGATAAAAGATACACCATTATATAAGAAATTTCCTCCAAGGACATATACAATAGATTGGAGTAATCCTGATCAACAAGGCAAAAAAACTGGTAAGATGATTACAGGTGGTATGAGTGATGCTCCAAAGGGAAAGAAAACATATATAGATTTGTTAGGAAATATACCAGAAAAACAGACCAATCCAGATGATTTCAGGGGATTAACAACAATAGATAAAATAGATTATCTCCATGCTAGAGAATATGGGTTGGAGCATGAGAAAGCTATGAACTATATGTATAAAAGGATGATTGAAAGAAGAAAGTCCAAACAAGCGTTTGACTTTTAATTGTTGTGATAGTATAATAATTATATATTAATAAAAAGGAGATACGTGATTAATATGACATGGCATTTAATAATTACAAAAGAAGGGCATAGGATTAGTGTACAACAAAATAAAGATAAAGAAGAATTAATAAACAAATTAAATAAGAATTATTCTGATAAGAAATATCATGCTAAAGTAATAGGAATTCCAGAAATCAAATTAGGTCTGAAGTTATATAGAAATGGGCAATATTATAAGACTATAATAGGAATTAGTGATACCTTGTATTATATGACTAATGTTAATACTTTTACTCCTGGAGTTATTCCAGATCCAATGAGGATAGAAAGATTGACACAATTATTTATTAAAGGGCTGCTTGATACTGATATTGAAGAATATGACAATATTGAAAATGCAACTTTTTTCAATCATAGTAGTAAAAAAAATAAATATAATTAGTTGACAGTATAAATATTATGTAGATTAAACAAAAAAGTAAACCAAAGAGAATATAAGGTATAAGCCTTTATATTCTCCTATTTATTATATATATTATCTAAAAAATATCATAATAGCGCCACTTATAATTCCTGCTACTATTAACATTACCAATGTTTTTACCCAATCAGAATTTACTTTATTCTCAGTGGTATGAGAATCATTTTTTAAATTATTTTCCATCATTGTATCAAATTTTTGATCCATCTTATCAAATTTCGTTGAAATAGAAGAAAATTGCTGATTATGATTCTTATTATTTTCTTCTATTATTGTTTCTAAACGAGTAAATTTAATATTTAGGTTCTTATCTACATTATCTACGTGTTTTTCTGTTTCTTTTATGTTTATAGATAGTTGATCGGTAGTATTCTTTAATTCTTCGATATCTTTTGAATTCTTTGATGTATCTAGTTCTACTTTTGTTAATCGATTATTACATCCTATATAATTTCCAGGACATTGTTGAGAATTATTATTTTCCATTTTTATACATCATTCCTTTCCACATAGAAGCTTTTATTATTTCTATTAAATTACTAATGTAAATTTTTATTAATATTAAAACGGGGATTTTATATTGTAAATTTATCCATTTCAGCTCTCAATTTATTTTCATCTTTTTGTAAATAAAAATCCTTAGTTACTTGGGTTGATAAATGATGTAAGGCTGATGAAACCGATTCTAGAGACATTCCAGCCTTATATCTTAGGTCTGAACCTGAATGCCTTAAATCATGCATAGATAAGGCAGGTTCATTAATAATTGCACCTATCTTTTTAATCCAACTACTTTTCATTGTACTCACATTAACTTTATCATATTTGCTATCATAATAAGAAATAAATAAATAATCACACTCAATGCCTTTTTCTTTTCTTTCGTTTATCCATTTTTCTATTAAATTTAAGCATCTATCATCAATAAATAAATTTACTTTATATCCTTCTTTTTCGACAACATTTTCTATAACCTTATTTTCAAGATTAATCTGTTCCAATTTTATATTATTCAAAGCATTAACTCTTGCCATAGTATACAATCCTAATTCAAACATTAAAGTTAATTGTGTATTATTAATTTCTTTTAATCCCTTTCGAATTTTTTGAACTTGATCTAAAGTTAAAAAAACACGTTTAATTTCATAAATTCCTTTTTGTATTTTTGGTCTTTCTAATAGATCTACTGGATTTTCCTTAATTTTTCTTTTCTTTTTATAATATAGATACATAGAAGATAATGTGGATAATCTCCTAGCCATTCTTCTATCTTTATTTTCAAAAACACTTTGACACATTGCCAAAAAATCCTCTAATATATCAGCCATATCGTCAATATCTATATCAAAAATATATTGATTATCATAATTTTTTAAAATAAATACAAAAAATTGATTCATATCCGAAGTATAGTTCATTTTTGTACTTTCTGCCAAACTTCTCTTTCCATTTAAATATTTTTTCCATAACAATATATTTTTAGGATTTATTTGCTCTATTAATTCTGGAGTTGTATATTGTACTTTTTTTCTAGTCATTAGCATCAATCCTTTCATTAGTTTTAGATTCTTTATTTATTAATTTTATTCTTTGCCAAACCTTTAATAAAGCTTTTAATTTATCATTTTTAATAAAGACAAAAAATTTTTTATAATTATTGGGATTCAATCCAACAACACAATATTTCATTTCGTGTCTTATTAAAAATCTTAATAATTTTTTACTATAACAAATAAATAATTTTATTTCTTTCTTATCAGCATCTAACATATAATATCCCCTTTCCATAACCTTTATTAATTATTTATGCAAAACTATAAAAAAACGACCTTCACAGAACCATTTTAAACTACATTAAATGAAATATAGATAAATTATATGTCTAAGCTATAAAATGTCTTATATAAGCTATAACTACAATTCTACCCCATTACTGAAAATAACATAAAAAAATAGAAGGTTTTTGCCCTTCTATAAATTAAATATCATTGATTATATCCAATAGCTCTTCTTTTGTTTTTCTAAGATATTGTTTTGTAATGTTAATATCAACATGACCAACAAGTGCCGAAATATCCTCGATTGGTATATGTTTTTTAGCAAGCATTAGACAATAACTGTGCCTTAAATTATGAGGAAATAATTTTTCTTTATCTATTCCAACCATAGCACCATATTTTTGTACTGTTCTGTAAGCTGTGCTTCTAGTTATAGCTCCTCTTTGTCCTGTGAACAATTGTGTAGAATTATTGAATCTATGCTTCATATATTCATTCCAATTCTCATTTAATTTTCCCGGAATAAAAACATTCCTTCTTTTATTACCTTTACCAATAATATTTATTGTATTTTTATCAATATCATATATAGTTAATTGTAAACATTCACTTATTCTCATGCCAGTTAATTTCAAGGTATTAATTAATGTATACGCTCTATAATCATATTTTTTTTTCGTAATATATAATAATTCAGATATATCAGAGGGAGATAAAACATTCTCAAGAAAATTTTGATTTTGAGTCTTAATTTGTTTAATCAAAATAGTTTTACCATAATACTCGAAGTATTCATGTATAGCTATTAGTTTTCTATTAATAGAAGATATAGCTAATTTACAAGTATATAATAGGTAATCTTTATAATTTTCGATGTCAATCTTAGTAAATAAGTCTATATTTTTGTCTTTGAAATATTGTAAAAACTGTTCTATATCTTTTTTATAAGCTTGTACAGTCTTTTGACTTTTATCATCAGAAATATAATCTATATACTTTTGTAAAATTTTATCCAATTTAACCACCCTAGAACATTATACCATATTTTATATAGTAGAACCATAAGTTATATTATGTTGTGTGTTAATCATTTATATACAACAATTTATTTTATATTATATGATTTCTGTCGTTCTTCTCTTAACTTAGCGAACTCAATTATCTCTGTGACTGTCATAGTGTCTTTTAAAGAATTAAATGGTTTATAAGATAAAAATAAATAGCTCTCACAACAGAGCTATTTAAAAATACTAAAATATATAATTTTACTGTGTAGAACTAACTACATTCCACTCACCATTGTTACTGATAATATAACACAAACCAAAATAAAAGTCAACAAATATTACACTGGTCAAAAACGTTCCCGTCAAATTTCAATTTTAAGGCTTATTAATGTCCAAAAAGGTATAATCCCATTTCTAACTTATAATATACCCTTAAATCAAGTATATATGCAAATTTATAATAAATATAGGAAAATAGGGGATAAAAATGGTAATAAAATAGATATTTTAACGTCTTTATTAATTTTATTTAACATCACATTAATTTGGTATATACTTTTTAATTTGGAATTGATCTTGTAATTTATCAATAGGCTTAAAAGTATCTATACCAACAGTCATATCAGTACATAAAGTATTTATATCATCAAATCCTTGATTATTATAATCATCATCATTAGGTTTATCTCCATCAGATAATGTTAAAGGAGTAAATTGACCATCTTGATAAAATTCGGGTTTTATTGAATAATATTTATCTTGTTGTTTTATTAAATATTTAAAAAGATTATAAGGTTTTAATTCACCATTTTCGTCTATATCAATCGCATCTAAATATAATATCCCTGATGAATTATAGATATGGATAGAATGTTCTTTATATAATAAATCTTTTATCTCATAATTTAAACATTGATACACAGTACTAGATGAAAATTGACTAAAATTGTATATTGTATTATCTATTTCTATAACTATATCAGAGCTTCCATTTTTATATAAAACACCTATTATTCTTAATTTATCTCCAGTAATATTAAATTTAATATCTCCAGTTTCTGTATATGAACAATTATGATATGAGCCACCAAAAGCTTGATTCATTGATACTGATGTAGTAGCACTATTGTAAGTAATATTACTATTGATATCATCTATCCTCTTCCAACCTACTTCTGGTGAAGTTAATCTATCTCCTATATTTGCCATTATATCACCTCACTATTTAAGCTATATAAAATCTATCTTCTATTAATTTCCATTATCACAATAGATAATTGTATAAGTATTTTCTTTGTTAAAAGTATATGTTATAGTTTTATTATCTTCTTCTAAAGAAATATCTACATTTTTACTAAATATACTTGTACCTAGCATATCTACTGTTAATTTAATTTCATCATTACTTACTGCATCATCAGTATCTTCTACATTAAAATAATATCCAAATCTTATTTTGGGAGAATTATTTCTTATTTTAGATAAATCATCAGCACTAGCGTTATTTATATTCTCTATTGATATTCCTTTGGCTTCAATATCAGCATTATTACTTATATCAATATCAGTTACTATACCTGTATCTTTATCATATCCATGCCAAGTAACACCAGAATCTATTGAAAATATTAATAATAATTTTGATGTGTTTTCACAAGTAGCAGTCCATACAATACTGTCTATTTTATCTACTCCATTTAAATTAATATCGCCATTAGCAATAACTAACACAGGATTATACGTACTAGTAATAGTAATAATTTGTTCAGTATCGTTTGAAGTATCTTCTATCTTACCTATTTCTCTGAATTGTGTCTGATCAATATCACAACTATATTCAATACCACTCGTTAATGTAGCTTCTTGAGTCATATTTTCATTCACAATATCTAAATCTTGATGCATTGTTCCATCATATATTATGTGATCTGCTTCGTTAAATTGATCAGAATCTGCATTATTAAAACTGCAATCATATTGCACAACTCCGGCATCTCCTGAAACATATTCTAATACTGAAGTCGCTATATCTGTGATATCGGCAGGATTGGTCAATACAACTTGATATATATCTCCTGTATTCTTATTTAATTTAGTATTTTTAATTTGACTATTTTGTATAATGGCATTAATTTTGTCGGCATAACTACCTATATCATCTGCTTGTGTTGCAGAACCTATCCCTTTATTTTGTAATGCATTTACAATAGATTGCTTTTTATCTAATATAGTATTAGAAATCTCCTCAAATGTATTATCGGTGGTTAAGGAAACATCTCCAATAGCAATCTCCACCATAGATTTTGCACTATTGGAATTTTGAAAAACCAGTGTATCTACTTGTGATTTGTTATAATAATTAGACAAATCTACATTTCCACCTTCGCCACCAGAACCAGTGGATAATTTATCTACTTTTTCTAACACCTTTTGTACTGTATTGTCTTCTTCTGTTAGATTAGTATCAAAATTAATAGTATTAACTTGTATATTATTTGCATCGATATAATAATCAGCAGATTGGCCATTCAATTTATCACTATCGTCTGATTTATCTACTTGACCATTATTATCTTTGTCATAAGTATTTTTATTCAAATAATTACCTAAATCAGATTGTTTAACTAATCCAGTTAAATCTATATTCCCTTGTGGTAAAGTTCCAGTGACTTCATTAGATAAATCTATTGGATTAGTAGTGAAATTACGTACATTTATTTCTACTATACCCATCAAGATCCATCCTGCCGAAGTATAAGTATACCAGTCTCGTACATTTCCTTGAGTTTCATCAGCATTAATTATCCAGCTATCTCCAACATTAGGAGATTCTATTGCGTTTAACTGAGCATAAGTGTCTTTAGCACCTAATAAATGAAAGGCTTGAGTGAATCCATTAATTTGCTCTTGAATATTACTAGAAACTCCTTGTAATAGATTTATAGTCTCTACAGGTACAGTTAAGCCATTTAAATTTTTCACAATTAATTTATTATTTTCTATTTGAATAGTAGAATTATCTATTTTATTATTTAAATAATCTGATTCATCATTTATACTTAATTTTACTTTCCCTTGATTGTTTTGTAAATTAGTAATATTATTAATACTATTTTCAATATTATCTTTATTTATTTCAGATTTATTATCTAATTCATCAAGGGCATCACCTATTTTAGATGAATTTAAGGTAGACTTAGATTTTATATATATAATAGAATTAGCATTGTCAAGAGTCTTATCAAATATATCCTTACCGATATTTAAAATAAGCTTATTACTTATGTCAATGTCTTGTTTAGTTACAGTAATTTTATTTTCTGTACCTATAATCTTATTTTCTAAAAAATCAGGTGCGTCATCAATATCAATATTTATTTTTCCAATATTATCAAGTTCTTCTAATATAGGCTCATCTAAACCTAAAATTAAAGTATTGTCTACATTATTTATTTTTATTTGTGTATCTGTACCATTAATTTTTGCAGAAAGGTACGAAGCAGAATCATCTTCGCTTGATACTTTCACCATAAAAGTATCTACACCTGTTTGCCCTTCATCAATTTGTTTCTGTATAGCCTTGGCCATACCTCTAGCAATGATATCCATGCTCAATTAGCTCACCCCTTCCTATTCTTCTATTTTTTTAATCTTCCTATAATTGTTAAATAACCATCTGTTATATTAGTTATTCTTACTCTTAAATAGAATAATCCATTTATATTATTATTCCATTTACTATTTAATTCAGTAGCTTTTGTATTTAAAGATAAATCTGTTAAATTAGCAAACATAATTGAAGACCACTCAGAATTACTATCAACTTTCCCTTCAAATATAACTTCAAAAGAACTAGCAGTTCCTTGGATATCTATAGTGATTTCTTCATATTCTGAATTTGAAAATATATTTCCTTCAATTGCTTCAATAGATTTATCATGAAATGTAAAATATGTTGTTGTTTCATTTACTTCTATATTACTCATTCACATCACATCCTATCTTATTTGAGGTTACTTTTAACTTATTTACATAATATTTATGATGTATACCATAAGATAAATAAGTAATACTTTTATCTATCTTATGGTATACAATTTTTATTAATTATTTTTTGCTGTAGTAGTATCCACAGATACATTATCATCAGTAATAGTAGTGCTTGTTGTTATAGGGGGTGCTATTGTTGAAGTCGTAGTTGGTATTACTGTAGTTGTCATTGTACTATTAGAATTAATGACATCTCTACCTTTGTTAATTTCACCAGCTATAGCCTGTCTAATAAATTCTATTTCTTCATCAGTTAAACCAGGAATCTTCTTTAATATTTCTTCCTTGAATTTAGTTTGCGCAGCTTCTATAGTCTTAGAAATACCACTTACCCTAAAATATTCATCTACTATTCCATATACTTTCCTACCTATTTCCAATTCAGCATTATATTGAGCAATACCTTTTTGTTGAATTTCCGCTTCTGTTTTTTCATCTATAAATTTTATAATAGCATCACCTACTGATTGAATGATCTTTACTAAAATACCACCTATAGCAGTAACAACAATAGGAATTATGTCATTTATTATTTGCTGTAACATTTTTACATCGCTTCTCCTTTTTATTTATTAATTTTGTTATTTAATTATTAATCTACAATTACCCAAGCATCAATCAGTATTTTCATAAAGTTTTGATAGCTGATTTTAAAATATCCAGGATATTCAGGTAAACCTAAAGTTTGATCGGTGTTATTTCCATTCTCATCAGGAATTTTTGTCCCCCACGAATTTCTCAATATTATATATCCTTCCTGCTTTTTTTCTTTATGAAATAAATCATCAAATAATCCTGTAAAACTATTTTCTTCTTTATCTTTGAAGGCAACAATACTCATGGCATGACCTCCAAGTATCTCATCAGATGGAGCAGGAATGATTCCAGTTTCCATACATTTTTCAGATTCGAAACTCGATGAAACCGTTATTCCAATGTAAATTGGTCTATCATTTGCCAAAGCAACTTTCATTTCTTCTATTGATTCAACCCTATAAAATTTATGTATACCATCTTTTTCTTTTCTTGCAGTGGCATCATCATATGCTTCTTTAGATGGTTCATCAGCAAATTTTAATATATCATATTGCCAATATTTACTATCACATATTCCATGATTTTTAACTGAATTCAATGTATCAATTAATGTTCCTCCACAATCTTGATTTATATATTCTTCTCCCATATCTTTTCTTAAATTGTAATAAGTAAATAATGGAGAAGGATTAAAATCATTATTGTGCCTATATGATACAATTGAATCCAATGCACAGCTTTGGCAACTTCCAATATTTCCCTGCGAAATAATAGGGGGAAATTTGTCAATTAAATTTACCTCTGAAGGTAATTTAATATTTTGGGCTTTTAGTAAATTCTTGTACAGTTTCTCATCTTTACTTCTCTTATCAGGTTTTAAGTTATACTTAAATGGCAATTTTTGATTTTTACTCAAAACTAATCATCTCTTCCTTTTTTATTTATTTTTTAATTTTATTAGTTATTTCATTCGAAACAAAATTTAAAAGTATTCCTAACTGGTCATCATTTAGTTTATTGATTTGTTTCTTACTTATTTTTAGATATTTATTAAGATTTTCATAAGCTAATTCCCTATTTATTTTATTATTCATTTTAACAAACCTCTTTTTTATATCTTTACAAACTTTTACTTCCATAATGTCCATTATTATCATTCCAATATATTACAGGCAATTTTCCTTTAAACAAAGTAATATAATTTCCTCTATCTAAATGAATGCCCATTCCTCCATCTATTCTTTTCTCTATATAAAAAGAATTCAATATTGGATATATATTATCACCTGTAGGAATAGTTTCGTCATATTTCCCTTGTATTATTGGATTAGGTTGAGGATTACTTATTAACTTATTTAATTTAGCGAATGTATTTTCTCCTGCCATACCATCTACAGTAAGTCCATTTTTCTTCTGGAAATCAATTAAGGCATTATATGTATTTACACCAAAATCACCATCTTCAACAAGTTTATATCCGATTTTGTTTAATTTTTGTTGCAATTCTAAACATCTATTACCAATGAAAGATTTACACTTTGCAATTACATCAGTACTAGGAGTATCAGAGATAGGTTTTACTTTTCCTGTAAAAATATTATCTATAAAATAATCCATATCAATTGTAGAATCAGCCCCATTAACTGTGCCTCTATCAGTATATTGCCATGAAGCATAATTAGGATAAAGATTAGGTTGATTACCATAGCTAGCTAACCAAAGCACTACATTAGGTATATTACCTTTTAAAAAACCATTATAAAAGGATACTCCAGTGTATATGCCCACTTTATATCCTTTAGATTGTAAATATGGTATTGCTTGATTTAAATAATCAATAGCAGTTTGCTTTGTCCATTGCCATCCATAACTTTGTGGAGGTTGTTCTATATCAATAAACAGTACAGTATCAAACGTCATACCTTTTATATAATTTAAGAAATAATTCATTTCATTTATTGCTCCATGCTTGCCAGCAAAATGATATACACCCATTTTAATTCCTAAAGGGCGTACTGTATCATAACGATATTTTAAATACTTATCCTGATAAAAGTTCCCTTCAGTTGCCTTATTAATTAAAACTTGAATTCCATTATTTTTTACTTTATTCCAGTCAGATATATTATTATTACTATTTATATCTATACCTTTATATATACTCAAGATTATTACCTCCAATCTTTATTCATTTTTATTAATATTTTCTCAAAATACATAAAACATTTTTCAAAATACGAATTTAGAATTATATTTACACTTAATACTCCTATGGTTAAACTTACACTAATTATATTTGGCCCTAAAAAAATATTGCCAACATAAATTATGGCAACAATAATCAATAATAAAGTCCTATAATATTTTCTTTTTTCTTCTATCGTTAATTCTTGTTCTTTATTTTGGAATCTTATATTTTTATTCTTATTAATATTATCTTTTGGTATATTTTTGTAATTAAATATACTCCATAATACTATAATAGAGCTAAATATAATCTGAATGATAAAATCAACATTATATACAACATATTTAGCTAATACCGCAAGTATAGTAAAATATATTGTACTAAATATGAAACAATATTTCAATGATTGTGCATGGATACCATCTGTAATGACTCTCAATATATTAAACACTAGAATTATAAATATTAATTCTTTCCAACTATGTAATATAATATTAATCAATAACAACATAATGAACACGCTATTATTGAACATCCAAAAACGTAAATTAAAATCAAAATCACTCCATTCAGGAGTGCCTCTTGGTGCTAATAATTTTTTCTTTATTAATATATTTGTAATTAAATCTGATATTTTATTTAATATCTAAATTCACTTCCTCATTTTTTTATTAATATTAAAAAAGGAGAAGAAAAATATTCTTCTCCTTTTTGATATAATAATAGAATTACCTTCTAGTTACTATACCTATCCAAACCTTCTTATTGCTTATTAATTTTTTCAGAAATTTCATATTATACCACCACCTTTAATTTATTTTTGAATCTATAATAAATATAAACAAATATAAATTCCACTATTCTAAAAGGTATCATATATTTAAATTTTATAAAATTATTATTAAGTGACATTAATCTAATATTAAATATATATTGATAAATTATAGAAAGAAACACCTCTATAACAAAAAATATGAAAAATACTTCTATTGTTTTTATTAACAATTTAATAAAATTTATTTTGAATATTGTCATAAAATATATAGCATATATAATAATACATACAATCTGCATCAATATAGGAATTATTATTAAATTCCCAATAATATAATCTAATATTCCTAACATAAAACTATGAAAAACATATTGACTTTTACTAATCCTCTTATTTACCATTATTGTCATCAAAAGTACCATCAAGAAAGCTTCCCAAATATCAAAATAAAAGAATTCCTGTATTCCACTAATTATTATATCATTTACATTCATATCATATAATCCTCTTTCCGACATTATTCTTATGTTTATTAATATTATCTAAATATCTTATAATATCAAATATTAAATCTTCACCTTTAAATATTTTTATAAATTTAAATCTATTTTTATGTTTTGGGTTGTTAATTAAGTCTCTTTCTATTAATAATTTATAAGACATTTGTTCAATATCTATTTCTATCTTATATCGCTGTAAATTATAAGAAATAAATATATCATAATCTCCATAACAATTACATGTTATTTCATAAGTTATTCGATATGAATCTAATATTTTTGATATAAATCCTTCATTTCTTTTTATAGAATTTCTTTCTATCCATTTTTTGTGCTTAATTTTTAGTATTTTCTCATTAGGCAATATCATCACCTCTATTGCCTTGTTTATTCCTATCATTTATATCAATAATAAGAGCTTTCGTATTTCTTTCTGATTTTATTAGTTGATCAAAATTTTCTTCATTTTGTTCTATAATACCCTCTGTATTTTCATCATTTTTTACTATCATTTCATTTAACAAATTTTGTATCACATCATTTTGTTGTTGAATATGATTATTCTGTTTAATTATAATTTTGTCCTTTTTATTTAATTCAATCATTAAATAAATAGCAAAAACCATGATCCAAACAAGCATTATTGTTAAGCCTAGTACAATTTTAATATCATCTATATCAAATATTAATTGTTTATTTTTATAAAAACTTTTACCATAATAAAATAAACTACCAGTTACTGCTAATATAAATATAATTGTTTGAATACTCAAAGTTTTTTTTAAAGCAATTTTCATTTTATTCTTTATAGTTTCATTCAACATATGACATCCCCTTTATATTATAAAAAATATGTAGTATTATGTCAATATTTTCTTCAACTGGTACATATATATAATACAATATATAAGGTTGTTTTGTCAATCATATTTATTAATTTTATTAGCTTAATATCATCATCCTTACCTCAAATTTATCATTCATGCTATCAATTAATTTATTTCCATTTGAATCGGGCACTAACAATACACTTTTCAAATCATCTACACCATAATCATTAAACCACTGCTGTTTTTGCAAATCATCTGTTGGTATTCCTAATTCTAACAATTGATTATCTTTTATACTATAATATTGATCATTTTGTTTTATCAAGTATTTGCCCCATACCTCTCCTTCAATATCAATTCCTGTAAATGTCCTACTAATACTATACCCATTACTCTTAAGAATACCAGATAAAGAAAGCACAAATTTATTATATTTTTTCTGTTGATTTTGACTAACATTTATAATTGAATTAATTCCAAGAGATTGAGGAATTAAGATGTCTGCCGTAGTATCGTCGTTAATTCCGGATAATGCTATTCGAGAAACTTGGTAATTATTAGAATCTGGGACATCATAACTACCTGTTACCTTTATTTGCTTAATTTTTACAACTCCGCCATTAATAAAATTAAAATAAATTTTTACAGATGCCGAACTATTGGTAGGTCCCGCTAGCCATATTGAACCACTTTTTTCAAAAAATGATTCCAAGTTGCCACTAATATTACTACCTGTTCCCAATGTTTTATTCAAATTGTCTTTATCTACAAAATTATTCAAATTTTCCATATTTGCCCCCATATTTTTTAATAATTTATTTTTACATCTCCACTAAACTTCAAAAAAACTTGAGCTACAGTATTTGAAGCATATTCCACATCATATTCACTTTCTTTAACTTCCAACCATTTGCCTTTGCCATCATACTCCAAATCTAAATTATCTACATTTTCAATATCCGCAATATCATCTAAAGAAAATAAATAAGCAAATCGTATTTTTTTATTTGTATTAAGCAAATTCCAATAAGTAGAATTTATAACATTGAAAGTAGATATATCAATACCTTTAGCTTTTACATCATCTACAGTTAAATTTATATCTTCCCAATGATCTGCATTAAAAGTTTTCCATGTAACCCCACTATCTACACTTGCAATTATTTTTAAGTTACCTCCCGATCCTGTAATTTTGAAATAATCTATATTATCTACATAACTAAGATCTTTGTCTCCACTGGCAATCAAGAGTCTATCAAGAGGTATGGCTGTCAAAATTAAATATTTATCTACCCCATTTTCTTCCTCTTGAATATCATCTATATTTTTAAAAATACTCTTATCTATTTCACAGCCATATTCCTTATTATCAGTTCCTATATCTCCGATATACTGCATCTGATATTCAAATTCTGTTTTAAGGTGTGCAGTATCATCAAAAACAATCATATCGTCAGGTTCAAAATCATTTAATTCGGAATTGCTGAATGAATTTAAAGTTTTTATTACATCCTGTTCAGCACTGGGCTGCCACTTCAATACATTCACTCTTGGAACTTTAAAATCTATCGTATTAATGGGGATATCTACTTCATATGGTGTATCTACACTACCTGTTATTCCCATTTTACTTATTTGATTTAAATTTAATCCTCTATTTTCACCAATATCCCCAATATCCATAGTAGTGAATTTATCTTCATCTTCTGAATATATTACAACTTGTTTATCCTGTTTATTTACTACATTTACATCACTTAATTCTTCGAATTTAGTTACTCTATGTTGGATTATTTCATCTAATATCTTTTGGCTACTCCAACCTGTAGCTTGAGATATTTGGCTATCATCTAATATAACTTCAATATACCCAACAAAAAATTTACTAATAATAATCACCTCGAATCAATAAAGAAATTACAATGAATCATCCTCCATATTATAATTTAATATTAACGAATCAATACTTTCACTATTACTAATCGATTCAACACCAAATAAATAAGCAAATCTTATTTTATTATTTAATATAATATCATTCCATTTTTCTTTTATTTTATTAAATTCCATTACTGTATTACCATATATCTTTACATTCTCAGCAGTTAAACTTTCTATATTAATAAAAGTCGTGCCATTGTAATATAGCCATAAATTACCTCCATCTATACTGAATACAATTTTTATTTTGTCATCTAAATTTATACCATCTATTTCAAAATAATTTATACTATATATAGCAGAAAAATCATAATCTTCTTTCTGTATTAATAATGATTCTTTAGAAGCAGTAGTTATTTGTATCTGCTGAATTGTATCATCACTTATATCTTCTATAGAAATAATACTAGGTATTTTAGTCTTATCAATAATGTCTGTAGTCTCTGCTGTACCTCCATCTAAATTATATTCATTTGATAAAATATAATTATATATTTTATTATTACCAGTTAGATGAACAGCGCCATCAAAAATAATATCATTATTCTCAACATAATTGTTTTTATCTTCTGCATTAAAATCACATAATGTTGTACTCAATCCTTCTATGATACTTTTACCTATTAATAATTTAAAATTCCTTGCATTAAAATTACCATTAGTAAAACCTTTTTCAATACTTATATATATATCAACTGTATTATTTGGATCTAATTCTGCAATTGTTATAGAATCAGTATAAGTTTCTCCATCCAAAGATAATTGTATTATATCATCAAAATAAGTAACTGTAGATATTTTTAAATTATTATAGGTATCTATACTAGAATTGTTTTTTATTGTTACTTTATCATATAAATAATTACTTCCATATTGTTGTAAAAAAGTAGAAATTTCATTTGTAACATCTATATTATTATAAAATATGGACAAATCATAATTTGTAAAATCATAAATATCTCCACATTGAAAATTCAATATACCTGACGTATAAGTCAAATTATTTTCATCATCATATAATTTTATATATCCTTGTGTATTATAATTTAAAAATATAGAGCAAGTTTTGTTATCTTCAAATAAGTTAGTGCTTAATAAATTGTTATTAATATCATACAATTCTATTTTATAATTTTGTGGTTGATTTTCAATTATTAAATAAGGTGAAGAATATACATTATAACTATTTATTTGTATAGATTTATCGGAATTCTTATTAAAACCTTGTTTTATTATAGATTCTCCTGCTTTTAATTCTATTCCGCCTATATTTTCCCATATTACGCTATCCTCACTACTATAACATTGTATATATCCGCTATAATAAATAATTCTTAGATATTTGGATTGACCATTTGTTTTATTATCAACAATACCATATTTATTTAAATTGGTTCCTATATAGAACTGAAACAAATCATTGTCATTTATATCTTCCCATTCTTGTTTATTAATATCGACTACAAATTGAGTATAATAAAATTCTCTTTCAATGATAGCATTTGCATCTATAAAAAATTTATTGTCTTCTCTATGCGTTATATTTTGTGCTAAAAAATCATCAAAAGATGAAGTTAAATAGAAATTATCTCTTTCTAATAACCCATCTTTTACTTTTATTAATTTCAATTTAACACCCATCCTTTAATGTGTATAATTTATAATGCCATTTATTAATTATATTTTCTTTACATATATATCTGTAGGAATTAATTCAACTAAAATTACATCTTCCTTATTAGATACCCAACCTTGATTATCTGTATTAGGAAGTTCAATACTTGTTTTTAGTGTTTTTAATAATTCACTTTGATCTTGTGTAATTGTTTTGAAAATCCATCCTGGTTGATCTGTTTGATTTGCTTTTTCATATCTCATTACTGCAAATAATTTTTGTCTAGGCTCGTTATGCTTTTTACTTTCATAATATCCATCATGACTTACTAATTCAGTACTATTTGCCATTACTACATTACTTCCTTTCATAATTTTTTATTTCTTATATTTTTTTATCTTCATTTTCAAATAATAATTTCTACGTCCTTTAACTTTTTCTGGACTTTTATAATAATCCACAAATTTAATAGTAAAAGCTCTAAGTATATCAGATAATTCAAATAAATAGCTTCTATTAGTAATAGGGACTATATTATAATGATGGTTCTTCATATATCTAATAATATTTGCTACTAACATACCTACAGCTTTTAGACCTGTATCCTCTGTATTATATTCTTCTATCCATACTTTTTCTGCTTCCCATCTAAACCATCTATATACCCTTAAATAGTCTTCTCTTACATTTTTACTATCCATTTCTTCTTGAACTTTAGAAATATTTAACCAATTATAGAACGCAGCCATTGTTTGTCCTATTGCTTCAGTAGCTGAAATATCACTAAAATCAGTAGCTTTTCCATTCCATATTACAAATAAGAAATTTAACATTTGTTGCATAATTTTTATACTAACTGCAATTTTATTTATTCCATAATCTACATCATTATAATTTATATCTGTAATACTAGAAATAGGATGTTTATTAATATCTCCTACTGCTTCAGATTCATAAGGATAATCTATATTAGGTATAATTAGTATATCTATCAATCCATCAGATTCTATGATATACCATGTAGGCTTCAGATCTAAAAATTTTGTTTTTCCTTCTGATTTTAATATTTGTTTCCAAATAGGTTTACCTAACCATTTTTGTTGCTTATTAGTATTTTTCAATAGTAATTTAGTATTTTTTTTTAGATATTTTCTTTTCTCCTGTAATATTTCAATATTACAATGACAATTACGGCCTAAATATTTATTAGAATTTTTCTTTGTCACATTAGCACCAAATTTTTCAACATATTTGTTGCTAAATATACTTTTATTAATTTCATATTCATTTGATTTCAATTCTAAATAATATTTCTTATAAATTTTTAAGATACTACTTTTATATATTTTGTGTAAAAATTTTTGTGTATCTATAATGTCTATATTCATTCTATGGAAATTGAGTAAATATTTATTAAGTTTATATTTATTAATTGGATGTATTGGAAACATAAATTCATTATAATATTTATTTTTATCTTTCTTATAATAAATTAATTTAGACCTACTATTAATTAAATATTTCATTGAATTATTATATTTTATAAGATTATTATAATAGGATTTTATTATTAATTTATTCTTATCATTCAAATATATATCAGAATTAAAATAATCATATAGACTCTTTATAAAATTAATGTGAATTCTCCTTTTATCATAAATATAGTTATATAAAAATTTAGTATTCATATTAATATATAATTTAGTATTATAATATCTATATAGTCCAAGACATCTGTTATTTTTAATAATTGAACGACAATATATATTTTTAAGTAATAATTTTTGTGAATTTAAAATATATATTTTCTTTTGCCTATTTAATATCATAAAAATAGCAGAATTGTTTTTGTCTATTTTATTTATATAAGATTTATTTAAATAAATCTTACTATTATTAATATATATCCTTTTGTTTTGTATATTGTATATAAATTTAACTTTCTTATTTATATATAACTTCGCTTTATAATTTTTAATTAAATAAAATAAATTTACATTCTTATCTAATTTCTTTATATTATCAGTATTAAAATAAAATCCTTTATTACTCTTATAAATATAATTAGGATAAAAACTATTCAAATATACAATCGTATTGTTTACGTATATTTTTTTAATATCACTATCATATAAAAATTTAATGGCTATTTTTCTTGAATCTAATTTATGGATATATTGATTAAAATATTTGTTTTCCCTTTTATAATAATAAATAAATTTGATTTTATTATTAATTAAATATTTCATTAACTTATCATACTTCATAAGATTACTTGAATTAAACTTGCTTATTAATTTACAATCGTTTTTTTTTATATAAATATTATTTATATTTCTATATATATTATAATATATTATTTTTTTATTTTTAATTATATTCCTGCCTATAATATTTCTTATCAAAATTGAACAAGATTTTTTACATATGTTAAACTTTCGTTTGTATATAATAAATTTTCCATTATCATTTAATAACATTTTCTTTCTACAAGAATAAAGATTATATGATATATTATCTATTATCATTTTATTAATAATATGCTTATATTTTAACATCTTTTCAGCATTAATATCTTTACTTAATTGTTTATTATTCAATTTAAAATATTTAATATACTTATATCTATATATTAATATATTTAATAGCAATAATTCCTTTAAATCCTTACTCTTATAATTTATCTTATTATATCCACTAGTTTCAATATGCAAATAATTACTAAATGTTTCCCTTATTAATTTAATATTTTCAATTTTATATAAATATATAGACTTATTAATAATACTAATATTACTCATTTTAAAATTTTGTAGCATTTTTTTACTATTAGGATTTTTATAAAGAAAATCTTCAAATATATATTGAAAATCATGAATTAAAGATGGTACATTCTGATTTTTTATGTACCTAAACTCATGTTGAAAAACAGGAAATTTATATGAAAAATTCAAAATATATCACCTTTCTTTTATTTTTTAGTATTATTAATAATTACATAATTACAATTTAAGCTCCTGGATTTTCAGTACCCGTATCTATTTCTTCATATTTCACTCTTAAAGCTAAGACATAATCTACATTAGGCGAATTATTTATAAAATTATAAGGTGCAGTAATTTTAAATTTTATATACATTTCTGGATCTTCACCAGTTTTTACATAAACTAATCTATCTCCATCATAAATAGTACTTCCATCACCTATAAGTACATTCTGTAAGTTACCTCTTTGCATATCAAAAGTATGTGTAACTGTAATTACATCAAATTCTCTTTTCTTTTTATTCCATCTACTACCTTCAATATTTTGTTTGTCCATAGTTGGATTTATAGTTTTAAATTCTATATCATGAGCTTGATAAGGAATACCTGCGCTCGTTGCCATCATTACAACATCAGTTACACCTGTACCAGTTCTATATCCATAAGTTTCATTTTCAGCAGTAACATTCATGATAGTTGTGTCTGTAGTAAAACTTGGAGATACATCTGAACTTACTGTCATTCCCCAATTTGTTTGATAATCCTTATCTGAATCTTCATTTATCGGATCTAATTTCCCAACATAAGCATATGAAACTAAATAATTTTCATATGGACTTACATCCACTGAAGGATCTCCTCTTACTACTAAATTAAGACTTGTTTTATTAATTGTTAACCAATAATCGCATCCTGTATAATCAGTCAAATTTGTATGTACAGTTCTGTACCATCCCATTCTTGCAGGAATAGAACAATGCTTTTCAACAAAATCTATTTTAGTATCCTCAATTTCATCGCCAATTTGCCACATTAAAGCATTATTGACATTTATTTTTAATAAAATTGCTGTTATCTCATTCATTTCTTCTTGTGATATAACTCTTGAAGCTCGATAATTAGCTAACAATGTTACATCAGTTACTGCATTGCCACTCGAATCTTTTGCTCCAATAGAACTTGTTAAAGAAGATGCTGCATTTTTAAAATCCAATATAACTAATTTTGCTAAATCATCTGTTAATCCTCTTACTTTTTTTTCATTATTAAATTTTGTTGTATCTTCTGGTGTTACAGTTCGTACAGTTTTATATCCTGTTAATGTATTTTGTTCTTCAGTCGTTAATTCTTCACCACTTAATTCTTTAGCATACAAAAATAGTTCATTTACATTTACAAAATTCTTTACATATTTTATACTATTCATTATTGCTTGATCTTGAGCATTTGTAAATGTTATATCAGCTTCCGTTAATGTTCCCGCATGATCTTTTACATTATTATACCAATTTTTTAAAAAGGTCACTTCATCTACTGGAGTAGTTGAAAAATTTTGCCCCCCAAAGTATTTTTGCAAATAACTAATTTCTGTATCTGTAAAAGCTCCTTGATGATTATATTTATCTATTAATTCTTCTTCATTCGTATCCAATGATTGAGGTGTTGGTCTATTTATTTTTAAATATCTATTATAACTTATTGGATTTGCAGTATCTGTATTATCTGTTATAACTGTAGATAACATTACTTGATCTACTACACTGTCTATAGTAGTAGGGAATTCTAATGTCCATTTATAATCTCCTGCATTTTGAGTTATTTCACTTGCTAAAGTTTTCAATATATTTTTAGACAATATTGTACCTGTATTATAATAAAAATTATCTGCCATGTTATATATCCTCTCCTTTATTTTTTATTAATTTTATTGTTTAGGTCTAATATATTGTAAATCACATAACAATTGACGAGAATTTCCACTGTTATTATGAAATACAATATCAATATCTTTATTAATATCAGCCAATTTTATAGAACGTAATAGATGCTCTTCTCCAATTTCTTTGGTAGGTATATTATTTAAAATTACACTTTTATCTACTTGTAAACCCCAAGTGTCTTCTGGCTTCCATCCAGTCATAGTAATAAATATACCACTAACATATATTAAACTGCCATAATTAAAAGTTATTGTATAATCATTCTTTATAGCTGGTATATTTATCATTTTTCCTTCAATAAAAAAATCTCCTTTTAAGGAGATTGCTTCTTGTAACATTTGTAAATATTTATTTTCTTCATTTATTATGTCTTGTAAATTAATCATACTTTTTATTTTTTCATCTATTTCAGTTATCTTTTTCTCCATTTCTGGGCTAAAATCTACTTGGCCGAGATTAGGATCTAATTTTATTTTTTCTATTTCATTTTTTAGTTCTTCCGATATATCGTCAATATTTATTATTCGTTTTGAACGTGTTAGTATCATTTTTTATTACTCCTTATTTTTAAACAGTATTATTTTCTAGAACATTAATGTCTACCCATAATATTTTATTACCTCCACTAGTATTATGAAATATTATTTTTATGATATCATCTTTACTTATATCTTTATATTTTTCAAAATGTTTATTTTCTCCAAATTCTTTAGTCGTCATATTCGAAAATATCTTAATATCATTTATCAATAAATCCCATGTATCATTATAATTCCATGCAGATAATGAATATACTATATCTGTAAGGAACCCATCTTCGTTAACCGTAAAATCTATTTCATAATCACCAACCGTAGCCGGAATAGACAAAGATTGCCCATATCCCTTATTTTCACCTGATATACCTAATTGTTGACTTAACCCTTGTATTGTAACATTTAAATTATTTAATACTGATTCTAATCCTGCTAAGTCAATAGGTTGTGGTATTTTATTATTAATTTGTGTCAATAAATTTTCCAAATCATCTGTATTTACTGTAACATCACCAATATTTACTGTAATATCATTGGATAAAACAGCAGCAATTAAATCTGCTAACTCATCCAAATTAACAATTACTACATCATTACCTGCAATAATATCTGACATTTTATTATTCGCCACTCTTTCTAATAATATATATAATTTGTTTTTATAACTTTATTATTTTCATCTCTAATAAATTCTGTTGTTTTTATAATATTTCCATCTTTATCACATAATACTATTTGGTTAATTCTGCCGTCAACATTTCTTCCGAATAATTCTTTATATAGAATTATTTCATTTTGTATATAATCTGTTTCTATTATTCTTTTACCTTCTGAATCATATATATATTCACTTGGCAACTCTAATAAATTTATACTACTACCAGAATTATTATTCCCGCTATTAGTATTGGAATTAGAGCCTCCATCGCCACCATTATTACTACTATTACTACCTTGATTTGTCCCAATTTTACTTATATTTATTATTTGTGTTATAGCATCAGGTACTAATCCATCAGAAGTTAATATTGGCTGAAATTCTTTATCTCCATTTCTATAGTATCCTAACATACCATTAGTAATTCTTATACCCTTATCTGAATTCCCTAGTTCATGAGAATACAATCCACGATAGTCTATACCAGAATTTTGACCTATTCCACCAACTATAGGTTTATCATTTGCATTATGTACAGAAGTATTTATAGTTTTTTGTATATTCTCTGTTTTATCTTTTAAAGAATTAATATTAGATTCTAACTTATTTATTTTCTCTCCTGCTCGTTTAGCATTTTTAAGAGTATTTAATAATTCTTCTTTTTTGGAGCTTTTATTTATATTATCTAAATCTGATATATTTAATTTTATAGTTTTATCTTTAGTGTTTACTGTATATCCAGTAAAATTACTTGTAGAAATATTAATATTATTATAATGTATAATCTTATTAAAATCATAGGGCAATATATTACTATCTGGCATCATAAATCCCCCTCTTCATCGGAAGGAATATACTCTTCATCACCATATCTGAAATCACTATTAATATCCAATGGCGTATAATTAATTATAATTTTATCTCCCAATTTTAGCTGTTTCCACATATCTTGTTCATCTATACATTCAAGGAAATTAACATAATCAATATTTATAGTAATCTTAGATTTATTCTTTTTCTGTAATTGAATTTGCCCTTCCATATATAAATCTTTTGGATCAATGTAACTTTCATCTTGCCATTCACCCACTATAATATAAGGCTTTAATTCCATTAATTCTGCACTTGTAAAATTATTTTCATAACTCAACTCTTTTTTTATATCATCTATTTCATTTTCTATATTATCTAATATAGATTGAATTTCATCTATTTCATTTTTTTTATTAGTTATATCACTTTCTATCTGTTCCTGAATATCTATAATAGGTTGAGTAGAGTTCCCCGATCCCTGTGCCACTGCTAATTTATCCGCAAATAAACTTTTTTGATTCTTTAAAGAATTCAATTCTTGATTCTTATATAACACTAAAGAATCATATGTATTTTTTCTATCTGTTAATTCATAAATTTTCCCTCTATATGTCATTATTTTAGCTTGATATTTAGTTATAGCAACGCACAAGTCATCCGACATCATATTATCACTATGTTTTAATATAGTACCATCTCTAGTCATTTCAAATGGATACATAAAATATGAGAAATCATCTATATATGGTTGTCCTGTTGGATTAATAGAACTAATATCTAAATTATCTTTTCCTCTACAATATAATCTTGTACACATTACTTCAGAATCAGCGTTCTTATCTTCGTTAATTGTTTTTAAGTATTTTTGCTCATTAAATACTATTCCACTATTGTTACCATAATTCTCGATATAATAAAAATTCAATAATCTATTTTCAGTATCAAATTCAACTATATATTCAAACATAGTTTTAAGATCTTCTACTATAGCCTGTAATACAGTCCCAGTATAACTATCAAATGTTCTATATACTTTATCATATCTTTTATCCATATAGCCAATAGACCATTGTGTATCTGATAATATACCTTTTGTTCCATCCAAATAATTACCTGCTAATATTTGTCGTAGTGTTGCAGATTTAGTTGTATAATTAAAGACTGTCGTATCTTTTAATTCATAACCTAAACTATAGCTTTGTATGACAACATAATCTTTCTCTTCTTCTCCTGTTTTATTAGAATCCATAATTATAAACCATTCTTCTTGATCATTATATAATACTTTTATTAATTTTCTATTAGATAACAATTTTATGTGCGGATTTTTTATTGGATATTCCCTACCATATTTCTCTGTTGTGTCATTAGGATTTTCTTCAAAATAATCTTCTTCTTCTAAAAAAGCCGGCATATTAAATGTCATTTCATCTATATTACTAACTTTATAACTAATTGTCGGTTCTATTTCGAATAATGAAGTTATGATTGTCTTATCTGGTTTTGCTAACCACAATTTAGGTCTTGGTATTTTCTTTTGAAAATCTGGTTCCAGAAATATAATTAATCACCTACCTTTTTTTCTTATTAAATAGAAAAATATGTTATAATAAGTATGCCACTAAAGTATTACACAAAAGAAAGGGGTGATCCCGTATGACCAAAAGGAAATCACACCTTAATCATTTGACTCTTATGGAGAAAATTGCTCTTACTAGTTTATTCTTTCAACTTATCTCCATAATCTTCATGTTCTTACACTAACGTAACATAAGCGGAATCTTGCCTTAACTCATTATAGGAAGTCGCAATTCCTTGTGGCATGAAAGTGAGACAAGCAATTCTGCTTTTTTAAAACAAAAGAAAGAAACTAGGTCGCAACTAGTTCCTTTCCCCCATATGACCATTTAATGTTTTAAATTATTAGCTTTCTTATAAATTAAAAGATTTTCATCTTCTAATGTACTTATATTATAGTATACTACACAAAAAAGTCAAGTTTTATTCCTAAAATGAGAAATAAATACACAAAAAAGAGACTTGGAAGTCCAAATCTCCTTTATAATATATTTATTTTTATTAATTTGCATTAATATCATTGTCTATATGATTTATGTATTTATCATATAATTTATCAATGAATTTAATAATTTCATCTATTTTATCTCTAATTAATTTACTCATATCTATTCCCATATTATCTGCTATTTCTTGTAATTTTTCTTTTTTCTCTTCAGATAAACGTATAATTATTTGTGCATTTTTAGTTGCCAATATAATCCACTCCCCAATTACGCAACAAATATAATTGATTTCTCTTATATTATAGACAAAATTAAATAACTTTTTGTTAGAGTATCTGCCACTTATACATTATTATATCATAATTTATAAATCAATAATAATCAAATATATTGTAATACAATTTCATTTATTAATTTTATTTCGCAGAGCATTTTATATTCTGTTTTTATTAATATTATATTCTTTAAATTTATTTATGTCAATATATAGTGTTTATTTTATATACAATATAATTAAAATAATATTGTATCATATGAATAATTTACTATAATTTATGTTATAATTTATATGTTAGTAACATATGTTGTCAGTCCGTTCATACTGGACATTTTCCTAGGGGATAGGGAGGTGTTAAACGAATGACTATACTTACTATATTACAAATTATAGCGTATATTTTAATAATAATTGCAACAATAATTGATATTAAAAAATCCATAAAAAATAATTAACCCAATAGTAATTCTAATTAGTATAAAATGAAACTCTTTTAGCAGAGAGAGAACGTAAAAATGCTATTTTTCACATATAGCACATCCAGTATTGATTATATTAATTAGAATTATTTAAGATATAAATAAAGTGGTCAAGAGTTAGCAGTCTCTTGACCTTTCACATTAAATAACTATACTCACTATATTTTTATGTCTTTTGTTCATGTTTAATATAGCACACAAAAAATAAAAAGTCAATAGACCTGAATTTTTAAAAATAGCAAATAGTAAGTAACTTTCGCAAGAAGCTACTTACCTTACACGTTTGTTTTCTAAATACATAAGTTAAACGAACCTTTCCATAATCCGTTCATCAATTATTATAACACATAATTTATATTTTTTGCAATATCCAGCCATTTTCTTTTTCCAAATAAATAAAGCATTCTATTTGCTTCTCTCAAATAGTTTTTCTCGGATCTCTTACAATTACATATAAAATAATTGCAATTAATCCAAAAAAGAATGTTGACCACCACCAGTTTGATGAATTCATATTTCTTTTTTTAGCATCTTTTGAAATAAGATTTGCTACAATAATATTAAAAATAATAAATGGAGTCAAAATTACCAAAAAAGGAGATATTCTACCTAAAAAAAGTAGAATATTATTTGTATTACTTGAAGAAGAAGTATTATTTTGTTCAGTATCTTCATCGGCAATATCCTGAGTAGAATCGCCAGTATTATCAGAAATATGATTAATATCTTTGTATACCAATTCTACGGTTGCATCATCTGGATAAATTTTATATAAAGTATTAACTATAGGCCCAAAATTACTGTAATAACAAGAGAGTTCTTCATCATCAAAATTATAACTAATAGAATGTCTATGAAAGACATAATCAACAAAATCATATTTAATAGATTTATTATTCTTATTATTTTCAATAAATTGACAAATATCGTCCAATTTATTTTTATCAATCTCATTAGTCGCATTTACATTTAATAAATTTTCTATATTTTTTTCTTCAGTAGTAATATTTCTTTTATCATTTTGCATTTTCGCTAACATCATACTAATAAATACAACTAATACTGTTAAAATACATATTATAATTTTTGTCCTTCTCCCCATAACAATCTCCCCTTAAAATATAATAATATGACATTTCTTTAAATTACTTTTTTATATAAAATAAGACAATTACTTCTTAAATTTTATTTTAATATCATATGTAACATACTTCAAGGTTTTATTTGTTAAATATATAATATCATACCATTTAAATATAATCAATATGGTTTTATTAATTATATTGATTATATTAAGAGAGTTATTAAAACTCTCTTAATATAATTTACATCTGTTGAAAAATATTCTTCTCACTATTATTTTCTATCATTTTATATACGTTACCACTTTCTTGATCTACTAAAAAAGTATTTTCTTTACTATCAAAAAACCACCAAAATCTTCTTTCAGATAAATTTATACCTTTGTCCGTATAATCGAAATCATGTCCAAATCCTTCCATACCTGATTCTAAACTGTTATCACCTGTTTTTTCTCTAACTATTCTTGTCGCTTGTTCTTCAGTTAAGCCATATTTATCTAACCAATGTGTATATTTTGTTAATACATCAGCATCACTATCATCAAAGTCTGGTATTGTATTTCCACCAATTTCAGAATTATATTTCCATACTTTATCCATGAAATCTTGAGGTATTAAACTTTCTCCTCCAATAATTTTTACATTATGAATTTTATCTGTATTTTCACCAATATATTTTTCAATTTCACTCATATTATTTTCATTAACAAATATAATTGGACTATTTGTTGTACCTGCTAAAGTTGCTACACTTAACCCATCTGCAAAAGATTTATCAGAAACAATATATACGGTATTAAAATTAAATTTATCTTTATAATAATCTAAAATTTTTTTATTTAAATTTTCTCTACTTGTTTCTGTTATAATATTAATATTTGTAGAATCCTTATACCATGAATGATCTGTTATTGTTTGAGCTGTATTATTATAATAATCTGTATTTGAAGAAAAACCTATTATATCAAATTTTTTTATATTTTGATTACGTAAAGTATCCGCACCACTTTTTTTAAAACCCACATCTGAACCATATATAATTGGTGTTTGAGTTGGACAAGATAATGGAGCAACCATTAAAGCCGATATCCAATCATCATCTTTTACTACATAAGCATTATCATTCTCAGGAACTAAATAATGAGCTACATTTATAGAAGTATCGAACCTATCTTCTCCGCCTGCTCTAAAATAAATAGAAATACCTAAATTATTTAACTGATTAACAACACTATCTGAAATAACTCCATTACCACCAATTAATATTACTTGCTTAGTTTTTAACCTTTTTAATTCATCAGTTATAACATTAGGAATAGAATCCTTATATGTTAATAATACAGGTGCTTCCATTTTATAAGCTATAGGAGCAGCAGTAATAGCATCCGCAAAGTTTGTCCCATTTACTAATACTGCATAATATGATTCACTAAAATCTTGACTAGATAATTTAGCAGAAGTTTCAAATCTATCTTGTCCATATATCCTAGTATCACTTAAACCTATAGTAGAATCTTCTGCTTTTACATCGTTTGAATTATATAAAAAACAACTAAGACTTATTACAACTATACCAATAACAATTAAAAGATTTCTTATAGTTCTCTTCAATCTGACCAATCCTTTCATATTTCTATTTACTTTTACATATATTATACTATAATATGAAAAGATTTACCAATATTTTTAACAATATATTAACATTAAAATTATTTTACTATATAATGTCTTACATTTTTAGCTATAATCAGTGAATTTGTGATATAATAAGGACAAGTTGTCAGCGACTATGTTAGCCCCTCGTTCATACTGGACACCAACTCTGTTGTGAGGAGGTGTTGTCATACGAAAATCTACAAAAGAGAAAATAAAATTTGTAAAAATTGTCGTAGATATAATCCTGAAAATATACACAACATTCTTTAAATAATGCATAAGAATTACAAAAGGCAAAATGAAACCCTTTGACGAGGGAGAACGTAAAAAGCTAATTAACCGTATTAGCAGTCCAGTATTGATTGCCTTTAGTGATTTTTATTTTTACATAAAGTAAAATACCAGAGATTGACGTCTCTGGTATACCGTAATATGCGAAAATCTACTTTTCTTTTTTCTACATTTATAATATAACACATACAAAAAAAAATGTCAACAAAACAACTTAAATATTATAAGTCTCTCTATAAGCAAATTGTATAGTAAAAGTTCCTTCTTGGCTTGATAACTCCACACCCTCTAATGGAACTTCAAGCCAATTATTATTAAAATTCTTATACCTATCCTTACCAGAATCACTAACTATTTTCTGATTTTCATTGTCTATAATCAAAGTTTCACCGGCATGTAAACCGTCAAGTCCACCACTTAACTTTTTAGCAGATAATTTGCCATTTACACAACTTGTATTCATATATATATTTCCTATCTCTCCTATTTCTTTATATACTATATTTAACTTTGTATAATCAATATTACTACTATTTTCTATAGTTGCGTAATCAATATCTATATTATTGTCATAATTAGTAATTTTATTCTTTAATGCAGTAATACAACTTTTCGCAGTAGGGTCTTCTCCTCCAATTAAGGTTTCATTATCCCATTTAGCAATTTGTTTTTCTCTTGTCAAAAAGTCTTGTAAATTAACTAAAGATGTATTACTAACAGAAGTATCAGTATCATTTGTAATTAAATAAGGCGTTTGATATTGCTGATTTACATTAGCTAAACATATAATATCATTATATCTCTTTCCACACATTTTATGCTCTATGGTTAATGTATTTGAATCATAATCTACTATATTATATTGATCCTTATTATAACGTTCTTTTTTATCATTTTGTTCTTCTATTGTCTTAGATAAAGCTATAATTGCATTACTACAAGTACAATCTTTTCCTCCCTCTAATGTAGGAGTTAAAAAATGATTTCCTGGATCTACCTTATCAATTAAACTTATTGGGATATTATATTTTGAACCATAATCTAATCCATCTAATTCCATTTCATTTTCATTTAATAATTGTGCTAAAACCATAGGATGTTTATATGTACCTTGAGAATATTCAACACCATATGTTCCTGTATTATTAATTGCTTTTATAAAATTAATAAGTGTATTTCTTATATCATTCTCTATTTTAAATTGATAAGATCCATCAAATAAATAATCTTCAGCTTCTCTTTCATCATACATTTTATATAAATCAGTTACTTCTATAGCAGATATATAATTCGTGGTTCTTATACTCTCATAAAAATCTATATGGGTTTTATTATTTGCTAATTCTGTCACCGATTTTACTATATGATATTCTATTTTCGTATTTTGGTTAATAGCATTTGTTCCTTTATTTAAAGACGGGGTATCTCCTTCACCTTGTCCATGATTATTTATTAAATTCTCTTCATTGTTTATCGTAATTTGTAGTTTTACAATATCTCCTGGAGCAACAGTCTTTATTTTTAAACCTTCACTATATTCTTTTATTTTTTGTTCTGTTTCATATCTATCTTTTCCACCTAATCTTGTCGCACCATTTAATGATATAGCACCAATTCCTTTAACCGTAACTGTTTCACCACCACTGGTTACAGCCGTATCAGTTGCTTGCATACCACCTACAACAACATCATTCTTAGTAAATCCAATATTACTTTTTTCTTCATCTGTCATCATACCTACATTAATAAAATTAGCAAATCCAAATCCATTTAAATACTTAATTGCATTATAATAATCTGTACCAGCTCCATATACATTGCTTCCTTCTGGCACACTATATACTAACGTTATACCATGCGGACATATATTAGATTCATATTCCAAATTATCTGTACCACCATGCTTTTCTTTTTCATATCTATCCCTAAATTCTTGCATTGCTGCTAAAGTACCTTTTCTTCCTGCATCAGCAGCACTTCCTTGTAATCTTTGAGCTGGATAAATATTTATTTCCATAGGTATTCCTGTTACTCTCGTAACTCTGGTATCATCAGGATTTGTTTCACTTGGTGCTGACGTTAATAAATTACCTGTTGTCGGATCGAAATCTGTAGGTATTGTTCCAGCCAAAACACCACCAATAACCAAGTCAAATGGTCTAAATAATATCTCTCTTTTTTCATCTAATGTCATACTTGTCGAATCTACTATCGTATATCCTAGTGGAGCTAATATTTCAACTGCATTAGTATAGTCGTCTTTTATATTATCAACAGCATCTATAGGACTTTTTCCTGCATATACCTTCGCTCCCACAGGAATACTAGATGGAATTAAAGCATTAGGATCTGCTTTGAAATCTTTATCATGATGTTCATATAAATATATATCATCACCTGGAATCATACCCTTTATCTTTTTTATATCTGTTTTTTTTATAGATGTATTAGGTAAAAATATACTTGAATCAATATTAATAGAAATTGCTGA
The DNA here is from genome assembly GCF_042436595.1 of Clostridium sp. MT-14. NCBI lineage: Bacteria > Bacillati > Bacillota > Clostridia > Eubacteriales > Clostridiaceae > Clostridium > Clostridium sp. MT-14. The sequence goes on along the minus strand of NZ_JBHMIY010000003.1, from coordinate 162,464 downwards.
ATCATATTCTTTTGTTGTAAAAGTAACTATTTCTGTAGTCATATTCCATACTTGAATTCCTACATATGTTTTATTAATTACCTCTTTTACATAAGTCTCCATTCTTTCTTTCGTTTTTTCTCTATTTGTTGAAGCTAAATTTTCAGCATTATTTGTATTTATTCCCTTATCCGGTATACTAATAATAACTGTACCATCTTTAACAGTACCATCATCATTGAAATCACTTGTTTCTAATCCCCCAGTATTTTGCATCAAAATATCATCTTTTTGAAATATAACTTTATTTCCATTTGTATCATATATATCAGATCCTTGGACAGTATAGCCATTAGTTTTAATTACGTCAAAATAATCCCCAAATATAGCAACAGCATTTTCATAATCACCATCAGGAGGAACACTACCTGCAAAAACTCTTGGTTTATTGGTCTTTTTTACCTCAGAATTAGCATAAACATGATACGTAGTACCTTTCTCCCATACTTGTTGAGGTTCTATAGGAAATATTTGTATTCCACTATTATCTGCTGTCGGTTCAATCTTTGCATTTACCTTTTCGCCTTTACTATTCATAACCCATATATTATTGCTATTCACAGTAGCAGGATCTAAAGCATAATTAGTATGATAAACTATAGTTTTATCTATATTTACATCTGTATAATCATCTTGTAATGCAGATTTATTCCCCTTCTCAACTTCCGAATATGAGTCAGTCATTTCATCAGACAACCTTTGGGTTGCATATTCCTCTGTTTCAGTTATTAACTTATATCTTAAAGGTGCTAATATATTATTCTTTCCTTCTAATAACATAGCTTGACTGATATATAGAAAATAATAACTATTATAATTTAAAGGGACTTTTGGTGTTATATCTAACACATTATTAGCTAAAGGACTAATATTTACATCTACATAGACTTCATTATTATTTCCATCTAATAATTGCAACTCTCTACCAACAATACTGTTATCTACATATTTACTATCCAATTTTCCATCAAAAGGTATTTTAATAGTTTCAGATATGGGAACATTACCTATTGGTATAAAGTCCATATCTGCATGAGTTATATTGGTATCTTCGGCAGTAGTAAAATAAATTAATTTATTTTCAGTTACTATATTTTTGCCATCTACATCTTTTAATCCTTGCTCTACGTGTACTGTATAATTCTCATTATAATCGTATTTCGTTTTAGGCGAAATTTCTATTGTTTTTCCACTATTTATTAATTGAGTTTTCGTATCTTCTCTTATATAACTACCTGATTTAGTTACATAAACATAATTATTTATTGTTGAACTATCTATTTTATAAGCAGAATATATATAAAATGTTTTCGTAACTGGAACATTTTCATACCTTTCTGTAGAAGTATCACCTTCTTTTTTTGTATGAAACTTAATCCTTTTAGTTTGAGTATATTTTTCTCCATTTGCTTTCTTTAATTCTGGTGAAACATATACAAAATAATCAGAATCATATTTATAATCTTGTGTAGGAATTATACCTACTGTCTTTCCACCATCATTAGTAGAAATATCATAAGTGCAATCAATTAGTATACCCTCACTATCTCTAACTTGTATTGTATCAGAATTAACAGTAGATTTATCTATAGGCTCATTAAAAGCAACTATTACTCTACCATTTATAGGTACATCATCAATCTCAGTATCAAAATCTGTACCACTTTCCCCATCATTTAATACCCACACAAAGTCTTTATTAATATATCCCATTTTTCTTATACCTAGATCTGAAGGATTCCTTGTGATATTCCTTACTAAACAAGTATTAATATCTCTAGTTTGTTTTGTAGAAATATTAGTAGTATTAGTTTCTAATGACTCTCTATTAATTTCTAGATTATATACATCTTCTGAAAAATCACTCAATAAATGATCTGTCATTTTTATTACATCTTCTCTTGTGCCACCTTTAGCTATATAAGTAATATCCCCTATTTTTATTTTTTGATCAGGTGTTAAATTACTATTTAAATGTAATATTCCTTTAGCTCTACCCATATATAAACTGATATCCACCTGAATATCACTAGGAGAATATACCTCATTACTATCAAATTCAAATATCTGATCCCCTATAGTAATCGTACTAGCATCTTCCACTATACTTCCTTCATCAAAAACCAATCTATTATGAGCCTTTTTAGCATATACTGGTATTAAAATATTTTCTATATCATTCTTATTATATGGTTTCCCATATCCTAAATCAAATTCATACACAGAATCTCCTAACTTAAATTCTTCTCCATAATAAACCGTTCCAACTAATTGAAAAAAGCCACTTGCTTTACTACCTTTTTTTAATTGAAATATAGGATATTTGCTAAAATTATAAGCTTCATCTACAAATATTCTATTAAATCCATCATTTGTTTCATTACCTGCACCCGCATTTTCAGGTGTTATCTTATTACCTATTATTGTTAATCCTAAATTATTGGGATCTTCTCCATCACTCATACCTACTATTATTTTCATTTGAGGTAATATAGGAAAATCACCATGATTAAAAAAATTTACAATACTTCGCTTTGTAGGATCAATAATATTATCGTTTGTAGTAAGATTATATATATTTCCTCCTCTTTCTAATGAATAGCAATAAGGAGAATTTGTTTCGAATTTTATATCTCCAACGTATCCTTCAGGCATACCAAAATGATAAAAATTACCAGCATCTATAATAGTTGCTTTATAAATTCTTCGAGGCTTAGTTATATCATATGTTCCATCGATCTGTTTACAATCATCTAAAAACCACAAATCTTTATAACCATTATATGATAATAACCAAGATTGTATAGCTCTCAATAAGGAATTTGTAACTTCTATACCATATTCAAAAGCTAAACTTAATATAACTTGTTTATTATCTGATTGTATGTTTTGAAAATATGATCTAGATCTATATTTCAATTTTTCTTTGGTTAACGTTCTCGTTGAAAATAATGGATCTACCAACATAGTATTTGAACTATCATCTATATTAACATTCTTTACATGAAATTCTGTTGAATAATGCCCATTATAATAAAAATCCTCACTTGATCTAATCAAAATAATTCCCCTTCCTATTTTTTAATTTATTAAATATATTATAAAAGAAACTCATTCATTCCCTTTATAATATATTTAATAGTAAGGAAATACCATATTTAATGGTATTTCCAATAATTTATCCTTGTTTATTTATATAACTTAAAGCATCTCGTGCAAATTCTTCAGCAGTATCTTTATCAGTTCCATATACTTTACCAATCTGAATTATATATTGTGTTGGCACTACAGGAGTACTAACGTTATTACTATTAGATCCTCCAATATTATTATCCATAACATTTTTTATTTTAGACATAGTATTATAATAATCTTGAACCATAGGACTATTACTTAGACCTATGCTATTTTCTTTTAATTGCTTATTTACTACATCAGGAAGTTGCATTAAAAATGAATGTAGTCCTTGTCCTTGATCATAATTTATTACTGTTTCAGGTTTACTTTTACTACCATGTAACATTGCCATCCCTGTAAAGTCAACGTCACCGCCTTCAGCAAATCCTTCTATATCTACTGGAAATCTATCAAATTCATCTAATAATTTTTGTATTGCTGCTAAGGTATCTTGCCTATTATTCCCCCATAACCATCTAGCACCTGAAGGTAATACATTTTCACTACCTTTTATTACACCTGGGCCACCTACTACTATATCATTTTCATTTAAATCAATTCCACTAATATCATTGGTATCAATAAACGTATATCCAAATTTACCTAATAATTTCTTAGCATTTTCTAAATCTGTGCCAGTTCCAAATACTCTACCCGATTGACTCATAATTCCAAATTGTTTTATATAATCACTCATAGTTTGATTATTATATTCCGAAATATAAGGAATAGTACCATTAACCGAATCCTTGAACATTTGCAAAAATAATGCTGTTTGATACCTGTCTCTACCTGTCAAATTCGTTGCACCATTTATTTTATTATTAGGTACACTACCACTTAACACAATATCCCCTGATTGAGGATTAACTTGATCAGCAGATGTCCAACTTGTATCCACATAATTATATCCTTCTGTACCTAATATAGACTCAGCATTTTGTAAATCAACACCAGTACCATATACAGTTCTAACTTTAGATGTAGAATTGATTTTAGTCGTATCTAAAGTACCAAATTCATTCATTAGATCCTGTACTTCTTTTAATTGATCTATTAATTCAGTTTTTATTTTATTACCAAGAACTGTTAATCCTTCTCCGAATTCATCTTCATAATTCTTTAATGCAGTTTCTAAGTCCACCTTGTTTCCATTAGAATCTAATAAATAACCACCTATTAATGCTTGATTAGCTTGTTTATTTAAATTTGCATCATCATTACTATTATCAATAGCATCGGCATATGATTGTTCTAATTTCTCATATTCATCTTTAGCTTTATTCAAGGCATCTTCCCTATTTTGGATATTCTGATCCATAGTATCACTAGCGAATTGTCTATTGGCTTCATCTAATTGCTTCTGTAAATCTTCTCTTTGTGCTTTAGAAGCGATATCATCACCTTGTATAGCATTTAATTGCCTTTGCAAATCATTAATATTTTGAATATCTGTATAATTAGTTTCATTGTTTTCCAGTTTTTTTCTAGCTTCTTCTAATTTGTTTACTTCTTTATCTACAGCATCTTCAAATAATTTAAGATTCTTATCTAATCCATCTTTAAATAATTCATTGTTCTTAGATATTATTTCTTTAATTTTGTCAAGAATTGTACTAGTCAAATCGGATATAGAGTTTTTTATATCTTCAATTCCTTTGTTATCCTCAGATAATGTTGTTTTTGCTTTATCTAATTCAGCATTTATTTCTTTAATTTTATCAAAAAGATAAACCGCACCTGTTTTTGCTTCTTCTGCATTTAATTCACGCAATAAATCTGTTAAACTTTGAATATATTTTTTATCTTCATCTACTTTTTGAGTCTGTAATGATAATTTTGAAGATAAATCAACAGTTTTAGCATTATCTAATCTATTTAGAGCATTTTCAATTAAAGTTAAATTCGTTTGAATAGTAGTTGTAATATTATCAAACTTAGATTGTGCCCATGCATATCCAGCTTCTTTTATAGCTTTTTGTACATCTGTTATAGTATTTACAAGTTCAGTACTTTTTTCTTGCATCTCTTGTAATACCGCATCTGTATATACACCACCTGGATTCTTTAATTGGGAATTGACAAAATTTTGTTCGTTTTTTAATATTGCTATTTTACTATTCGTAGTATCTAATATTTGTTTTAAATTTGCAATATAAGCATTATCATTTTCGCCGTCTATATCTTTCATTGATTCCATTTTCTGAATGGAAGAATCTATTAATTTCGTTTGATTGTCGTATTGAGTAATCCAATCTTCATATATATCCTTATATAATTCATGTATTTTTTGAGTATCATCCTCAATTTTAGAAGCATATTCTTCAACTTTTGACATCATATCTTGTTCATCTGATAATGTCCCTGAAACTGAAGTTGTTGGCATTTCTAATTTATCGTTTGCAAATTGAGATGCATAATTTAATACTGCATTAGCATAAGATTGAGATCCCCCACCATATTCGCCTGTATTATATAAAGCTACACCTTGACGCTCACCATATTTTTTAACCAAATAAGCTAAATATGCAGTACCACCCATAATATTTTGATATGGATTATATACATCAGCAACACCCCATTCACTAGCTGTTCCAGGCATAAGTTGCATAAGTCCCTTAGCTCCTGCGGGTGATACAGCACTTGCATCCCAACTACTCTCTTCCTGAATAACACCAGCAATTAAATTGGGACTTAAACCATATTTTTGTGCAGCAGCATTTACTATATCTGCATATGTTAATTTAGAAGATGTTACCGAAGTATTAGAACCATTACCTGATATAATCCTTCTAGCACCGATATAATCATTTCTAGCATCTAGATCAGATATTTTAACAACATCACCAGTTTTGGGTGCTTGTACATATTTACCATCACCTGCATATATACCTACATGTCCTGGACTACTCCATGAACCATCTGAACCTTTAAAAAATACCAAATCACCAGGTTCAAGATCTTGTTTACTTACAGGAGTGCCTTGCTTATATTGATCATAAGTTGTTCTACTTAATTCAACACCAACTTGTTTATATACATATTGAACAAGTCCACTACAATCAAAGCCCTGTGGAGATTCACCACCCCACACATATGGGGTTCCCAAATACTTCTCTGCATCTGTAACAATTTGTTTTCCAATAGCTGTACCACTTTGATTTGCAACAATAGATCTCATACTAGTTACTGAAGAAGCACTAGCCTGAGCATCTTGATATATCCCAATTTCTTGCTTTACTAACTCAATCTCCTGTTGCATTGAAGTTCTACGTTTCTCAGAACCTTTTGCATAATTCTCAGTAATATCTTCTTGCTTTTTTATTACATTAGCCAATGAAGATAGTTGTAATTCATACTCTTTAGCTACTTCTTTAGCTCTATCCATTGTAGCTGTATTATCTTCGATTTTTTTCGTATTATTTTCTAATGCATCACTATTATCATTTACAGCATCAGTTCCATCTTGTGTAGATTTTGTATTGTCATTTTGAGCATTTGTATTATTCTTCACAGCGTCCGAAGCTTTATTATATTGAGTCATATATTTATTCCAATCTATATCACCCTGATTTTCACTTGCTGCTTCTGATTTTAATGCTTTCAATTTCTTTTCAGACTGATTCAATAAATCTACATTATAATTATAATCTGTAAGATCCTTACCTAATGTACTATTTTTTACTTTATCACCTATTACGGGGATTTTTTCAATAAACGTAATTAACCCCTTTAGGACAGTCATTTCTGCCTTATATGCATCTATACGCCCTTGAGCATTCTTTATCGTAGTTTCAGTTTGATTTATTTCATTTTGAATCATTGATTTAGCTTTTGCTTGTCCTACTTGAGCTACCAATGCAATATAATTTCCTTCAGCACTTAGAGAAACTATTTTTTCATCAATCATTTGTTTATTTTTATCGATGGCATCTGTATCACCATTAGTTACATCAATTAATCCAGGAACTAAATCTTTTAACTGTGCTGTTGTATCGGCTAATTTCTTTTTTTCATCTGCTGTTAAATCAGTTCTACTTGCTAATTTAACATATGTATCTTCTAAATTACTTAATTGGTTCTGTTCATCTTTTAATTGACTAGAAGCAAATGCAGTTTCAGAATCACTTTTTAAGTCTTCAATTTTTTCATTTATCTTTCCCACTAATCCCTGAACATCATCGAGATCATTCTATTACTTTCAGTATTTCTACTTACAGACCATATATTAATATGGCGGTTAAGGTACTTCCGAAAGTGTCTGGTTACACTTGACCTTAACTCTCACGTTTCATTTCTAGATTATAGCGTGATGTTTAGACTGTTCCACTAAGATATAATTACTATCCCATTGATTCGTTCCAGTCGTTGTTGGTGACTCAAAATATTTTAATAATAAAAATAAGCAAAGTGTGTCGAAGACTTTACTTATTCATTAATAACTTGACTTTTTTGTTTAAATATTAAATAATCATCATAATACATCCATCTTAAATGATCTCCTGTTATTGGATCTTTTCCCGCATATTTAGCTATATTTTTACAACAATTAATTATGTTAACATTGTTTTTAAAATACCTTTTTGCTTCGGATACAGAATTAAATATTTTTTTATTATTTAAACATATTACTTTCGTACCATTATTCCCAAACAATTTACCATTGTTTTTTTGAATTTGTTTAGGATTATATTGGCACCAATTTAACTTAGTTCCTTGTTTTAAATAATTTCTTATAGTACCGTCACTTATATTCAATATTTCCCCTATCTTATTAGTAGAATAATCCTTTTGTTGCCATAAATCACAAGCTTTTTTAACCAAGGAATTACATGCGTATTTATGGCATTTCAACCAATCTATTTTATTTAAATTAAATATATTATTTAATTTATTAATTATATTATTCTTTATGTATTTTAATTCTGATTTATTACATTCTATTCTAATAACTTCAATTTTATGGTTATTTGCTAATTTATCTTTTATATTATCTATGTATTTACTTTCTCCTTTTGTTTGTCCACTTATTTTATTATCTTTATTATGCCATCCTCCATCAGTTTCCACTATATATTCATTATTATTAATTTTAAAATAGAAATCATATCTGCCTTTTTTATTTTTACTATTTAATTTATATTTACACCACTTAGGAGAATATTGATATATAAATTTTATATTTAATTGTTCTGAAACTCCCACACCTAAAGGCAAGGGGTTCTTATATACATAAACTTCTATATTAACTCGAAAGCTAATATAACTGATTTATTTCTATAAGACTTTTACTATCAAGGATTGCAACCANGGGGTTCTTATATACATAAACTTCTATATTAACTCGAAAGCTAATATAACTGATTTATTTCTATAAGACTTTTACTATCAAGGATTGCAACCAATCCATTAACGATAGTATAAGGCTCGCTTCAAAACCTTTATTATAAATTCTATAAGCATTCATCCCACGCTTAAAAGACGTGGGCTTTCTGCTAAGATTTTGTAAACTATTAATAAAAACTTTTTTCATCCTTTTCTCCCTTGTACATAATACATTTCTACTTAAAAAATTCATTATTAATTTTCAACACTTTTTTATTTATTTTTTATTATTAAAATATTTTGAACCTTCCAAGGCATCGCCTATCACTAGGTTTCTGCCGTATATTAGAATCAATTTTCTTAGTAGTTTATGTATTATACTACTAAGCCACATTTTTCTTTATGGTAATAGTTCAGGATCTTCCTGTATGATTTTTTTATCTGATGCATTTAATTTACCATTTATCTTTATATCATTTAATATTTTATTATATTTATTGATCTGCCGGACATCAGTTGTAAATTGATTTTTAAATTCTTTTACACTTTTGTTTAAAGAATTTATTTTAGTAATATCTTGAGATATTTTACCGGTATCTATATTAAAAACTTTTTTTAACTGATTAGCAGATAATGAAGTACCTGATATCTGTTTTATCTTTTTTACTAAATTATCGGTATCTTTAGTGTACTTTTCTACAGGTACTGCTCCAGATTTCACTTGTTTATTTAACCTATTGATTTCGCTTATTAATTTTAAGCTATCATTATTAGCATATAACTTACTAACTGCATTTACTTGTTTCTGGACATCTATACCTGACTTCATCTTACTAAACTCAGTATTTTGCATTGCCCAATTCTTTATTGATGTTTGTAAAGCTGGATTAAGTTTTTGATAAGCATCGTCAATTTTTAATATATCTGGAATAATATTTTTATACCAACCAGATGCCTGTGCATTTTCTTTGTTTAATTGTGCTGTCATTGCTGCTGTTTGAGATTTATTAGCAAAGAAATCTTGAAAAGATCTTATCGGATGAGTAAAACCCATCTTTATATTATTTGCAAAATTTCCAGCTCCATAACTTTGATTTAAATATCCAATTCTGTTATTATTTTGTTCCTGTTCTGCTTCCGATTCTTCTTTAAATCCACTACTATTAATTACTTTTTGAGATTCCCATCTTGCTCTTTCTTTTTCTTTATCTATTAAATCTTGTAAATTACCTTTAACTGTTAATATTGCGTTCCCTTGAGAATCATAACCACTTACAAGATCAGGAAATTTAGATGCTAAATTATTGTTCATATCATTCAATGCTTTTGTATCTTCTGTTAAAGGCGTTAACCCTTTATCTTTGTATGTTTGTACTCTATCATATACATCACTATATTTAGCAGACATTTCACTAAGCATTGATACATTAGATTCATGATCTTGTATATTTTGCTTACTAGACTGTAATAATTCCTGGTTCTTTTGTTTTAATGTATCTACTTTATTAACATAATCTTCTATCTTTTGTATCAACATACCTATAGCAATACTTATTCCCATCGTGATGGCTGCGTTTAAAGCAATCTCTGCTACTCGCAATACTCCAGTAGCTACAGCTGTTAATCCAGTTTCTATTCTTAATGCTTTCATTGTAGCAGTTGTTCGTTCTAATAAAGTCGGAGTTTGCCCCGTTGTTTTATTTAGTCTTTGTACTGCTTCAATCGCTGTATTATATGATGTGCTTATATTCTTTATATCAGATAATCCTTTTCCAAATACACGTATTCCTGTTCCACTTACTAAATCTATAGGTTTAAAATTTTTAAATTTATCAAATTGCGTTAAAATAGGTACAATTCCGCTGAGCAAAGTTGGTAGCAAACCAAACTGACTTGTTAGGCTAGTAAAAGTTTTTAACAATCCATTAAGAGCATCAATACCCTTATTAATTTCTCCTGAATTACCTATAGTACGATATAATTCCTCTACCGAATGTTTGAAATCATTAATCTTTGCTTGTGTACCTTTAGACCACACATTATTATATTTATCTTCTGCGTATCCAGCACTTTTACCTATATCCTTAAGCATACCATTAACTTTATCATAATTCTGCATTAATACCTGGAAGTCATTCAAGTGATAAGTACCGGCCATTGCCTTGCTAACTGCTGCTTGTCCCACACCAGATAATTTATTATATTTACTAGCAACTTCATCCAATACCTCTTCAAATGACTTAAAGGTATTTTTGTCTTTTCTTATATCTATATTTGCATATCTTTTCAAATCTCTCTCAACGTTACTCAATGGTTCGTTATTAGGATCAAATTTTTTTCCACCTTTTACATTTTCGAATCTTGCGAACATTGCATTAAATGATTCGCCTATACTTGAAGCGCTTTTTCGTGTAGCACTAGAAACAGTACTTATATAAGATAACAAATGATCAAAATCGACTTGTACAGATTGAGCAGTTGAAGATGAACCCTGCATTGCAGTTGCAATCTCCTTAAAACTTGTAGCACTATCGTTATCAGCTTTTGTAAGTTTTGAAATTACATTCATCATGCCTTGTGCATCTTTAGTATTCATTCTAAAACCATTAGATATAGCTATTAACTGATCTGCTACTTCCTGATTAGTTTGTCCTGATAATGCAGCACCTATAGTGGTCGCTTTTAACATAGACTTACTTTCTTTAACAGTTTCTCCAGCTCTAAGGAAAGTTTCAGCTCCATCCATCATTTCTTTATTAGTAGAATGTAATTGAGTAGCTAAATCAGCATATTGATCTGTTAGTCCCTGTATCTGTTGATTATTCATTCCAGTAATCATCTGAATGTTCGTTTGAGATTTATTAAGTTCATTCAAACTTGAAATTGCTTCTTTAATTTGATTTAAAGTTCCAAAGAGTGCAGTACCAGCTACCGTCCATTGTAACATTCCTCTGATACTACTTAACATTTGTTCTCCAAGTGTACCATGCCTACTACTTAAATCTTGAATACCTTTTGACATATTATATATAGAACCTGTAGTTTCATCCATAACAGCTCTATATTTACTAACAATATTATGTCCTTCATTAACACTATAATTAACTTCTCTTATTTTGTTACCGAGACTATCTACATTGTTTTTAACGCTAGAAACATTCGCTCCTGCATTAACACTCTGACGTAAAAAATCCTGGATATCTCTTAATCCAGAATTCATATTTAATCCACTAGCAGAAAAACTACTAATTTTTTCACCCAAGTTTTGAGTTAAACTTTGTGTCCTAACACGTTCATTTAATTCATTTTTTAATTGTTGATGTTTGGTAATGATTTTATCCATATCACCAACTAAATTATTAGTTTCTGGATCAAATCCCTTTAGAGAATTGATGTATCTTTCAACTTCACCTGGATTTAATACAGATTTATATTTATTACTAATATTATTTAATTCATTTTCTTGTGATCTAATAAAACTATTTACATTTAGATATTCATTGGACAATCTACGTAAATTATTAATTTGTTCAGTAATATTAATTTTATCTTCAGCAGTTAAAGATTGCTTTTTTGCTTTATATTCATCTAACAGACTAAAAATATTCCTATATTGATTTTGTAAATTACCATATAAACCACTATTAGTATCAATTTTTGTACTATAACCAGATTGAATATTTTTCAATCTCTCTTGTTGAGAAGATATATATTTCAATAAATCCTCTTGTTCTTTTAATTGTTGATTCTCATCTTGAATCTTTTTTTCATAATCTTTTTGTTGTTCAACTAACTTATTATATTGAGTTTCAATACCTTTTAATTGACTAGTATCGGAAGTTCCAGCTAAAGAATTCAATCTATTCTCTAAATCTAATATCTTGGTATTATCTACTCCACCATTATTATTTCTATACAAGCTATTTATTTTAGCAGTGTACTTATCAATAAAGGAAATAACTTTTTGTATATTAGATTGCTGTTTGTTAAATAAGCTATCAGATTCTTTAGATACAGAACTTATTTGTTTCCTTATATTCTCAAAATCAAGTTTACTGCTATCTATATTTAAAGAATCTAAAGTTTTTTGTAAATTCTCTATAGTACCTGGAGATAACATATCTTTGTTATTAATTTGATTAATAGCTTGTGTCCATTTTTCTTTAAATTCTTCAACTTTTTTTACCAGTTTATCAGTATTATCAGTTATGCTTTTAATTCCATCAAATTTATAAAGATCTTTACCATTCATTGCAAATTGTAAGTCTACTATTTTCCCCTTTGCAACTTCAATAGAAGCAGCAAGTTTTTTTATACCATTTTCATCAATTAAATTACTTTTTATATTTCTAATCTCACCCAGCGACTTTAACTTTTGTTTAACTTCATCTAAGTTACCAGAATAATTTTTTAATTCCTTTATTTGAGTAAGAATATTATCCATATTGAAGCCAATCTTATTACCATTCAATCTTTCAGTAGCTTGATTAACTTTATTTATGACTTCATTTATTTGACTTAACTGTTGAGTTGTATCATTATTAATATCAAAACTTAGCTTCAAATTTGTTGCTTTTGATAATCTTTCCAATGCTCTGTTTAAATTTTGTAAATTAGCATTATAATTATCAAAATCAATATCAATGCTGATTTTTAATCTATCTTCACCCATAAAATCCCTCCTATTATTTATGTGATTTTATACATAATAAAGGAAGTGTATTAATAAGTTATCTTAAGAATATTTAAAGAGAAATAATTTATTAATACACTTCCAAAAACAAACTTAGAAGAATAGTATTGATATCTGTTATTATTTCACATCAATACCACTCTTCTTTAATCCATTTTTTAATGCCTGAACATATTGTTTATTTTGTTTTAAATCATTTATAGTATTTTTAGTGAAAGGTCTTGGATATGGTTGCTGTTTATATATATCGCTATATTCCCATGTATACCCAATACCTTCTTCAATTATATGTTCGATATATCCTGAAGTTGATCCCATTATCCATTTAGTGTTTCCTCTGGTGTTATTTGTTACATACATACTGATCCCATTAACATTATCAGTAAATTGAGCATCGATATTTTTTCTGTCTATTAATCCATTGTTTGACATTCTTCTTTCATACATCATAGGATAGTATGCATCATATACTGTTTTTTCAATAGTTTCTATTTCAACATCTTTTATTTTTTCTGTCATATCTTTTTGAGCTACTTCTCTAGCTCGTGATATAAGTTGTTCTCTTAATTGTTGTAAACTATTTGCCATATTATTTCTTACTACTTTCTAATGGATTTTTACTTATCTTTTCTATTTTCTGTAAATTGTCTCTGATTTCTTTTGGTACATTTAACTCATCTTGATTTATTAATTTATTGGCGTTTTCTTGTAACATAGCACCTTTTATTGCTATTATCGTTCCATTTATAATATCTTGTTTTACATCAAGCATTTTCATTATAAGTTTAGTTAATTCATTACTTAAAATATGATTAACTTCCTCTAAATCTTCGTCTGGATGCTCAATAATATCTTTTAATTCTCCATCATCAACTTTATCTATATCCTGCAAATCAGTTAATTCTTTATACAAAATTCTAAATACTTCTTCTCCACTAATTTCCACTTTATTATTTTCTTTATCAACATGAGATTCTACAAACTTTTCTATATAATTATACTGTTCAGAAGTCGGAGCATAAACAGTTATATCATTCACTATTTTTATTACTTTTCTTACCTCTTTACCATTCTCATCTAGTTTTTGTTTTTTATTAATTATACTAGTCGCCATTAATTTTTCACCTCATCATAATCTAAAATTTGGTCAGCACAAAATTCTTCCACAATATTATTAATTACTTTTAATATAGTGTTTTTAAGTATAATTCCATATTTACTAGGATCATTAAATAAATAATCAATAAACATTTTTTTCTCATTTCTTTGTAACTCTATATCAGTAATTAATTGAGTAGCCAATAAAAAAGTCATTTTATTAGTTATATCTATTTCTACTTTATCACCATCGTTTGATTTACTATTTTTTATTAAAGATTCTATAATCTTTTCCTTCACTTCCTCTGAAGGAGTTGTTTCTACTTTAATTGGAGCTTCACCATCATGTAAATCGACTTCTTTTATAGTAGATTTTCTTTTTAATATATTTAAATTTATTTTTCTACTCATATAAACCTTACATACTCCTTTAAAATATAATTATAGGTTGAGGAATATGCCCCCAACCTATTCATTCTAATTTATTAATTTATTTTTCTTTTATAGACATTTTGTTCTTTGTATATTCTACAGTAACAATATCACCCTTTTTATATTTATTATTTTTATTAATAAAGGAAAATCTTAATCCTTTAAAAGCAATAAAAAATTTATCATTTATTACTTCAACAACTCTGCAATTCATTGTTTTCGTTACATTATTAGTATTCACAGCAGGTTTTACATTCGTTGCTGATTTTACTGGTTCTGTTGCCATAATATCACTCCATTCTTTATTAAAATAACAATTAAATAAATTATTATGCTGCTATAATTTCGTCTTCAATTTGCATAATAATTATTCTTTGATCCCTTGTAGGTTTTAATGCTTGTATATCAAATTTGTATGTTGCTGGATCTCCATCAGGCTTAAATACAAATTCGGTATCTGCTATCAATTTTCCTTTTGGTATTATTATATGTGCATTATGATCATATCCATCTTGATCTCTGAATAATGTTTGACCTTCCCAATAATATGTACCTGCATATTTATCAGCATCTATAGATACTTCTGTCAAATTTTTATTATAATAATAATCTACAATCACCGTATCTCCTTCTACAAAATCATCTCCACTAAAGAACAATTTTGCAGAAGAAGCGGGAGCAACAGGTTCAGTGGTTGCAGGAGTATAATTCTGCAATACGTAATTACCCTTACTAACTGTAGTTGTTTCAGTAGAAGCCGTAATTTCTAAATCATTACTTGCTTCATCTGTTAATATTACAGAACCATTTCCTGCACCCTTAAACACATATATTAAATGATCGTTGCTATCTAAATCGACACCATGTATAGGTTCTCCATTTTTATCCAATCCTAATTCAACATAGTATTCTGCACCAGTTGGGGCAGTCACTCCAGGTGGTATACTTTTCACAAATAAAGCATCTTTTTCATTTACAAATTTTTGACCTTTTTGTACATTTGTATTAAAATATAATCCTAAATTCTTAGCAGAGAACAATGCATCTTCACAATTAAAAGTAGTTTCTCTATTTCCAGTCCATCCTATCAATTGAGGATTTCCTTGTCCACCTCTTGCATATACTGTTGAAGTTTTATTAGTTAATTGAGTTGCTTTCAAATAGTCAAAATAAACTTTTGGTTTTTTTGTAAGAATATCTTTAGCAACCATATTTAACACTTCTCTACTACCAAATTCTTGTCCTTCATTATTTCCCATAAATATAATTCCTCCTTATTAATTTTTTACTAACTCTTAACATATTATAATTTTTTTAGATAAGTATTATTTTTAAAATCAATACTTCCTCCACCAAAACTATTACCTAATAAATATTTCTGCATACTATAATTTTCATTTACTGCAATTCTTTGTAATTGATCTTGTAATATATACATATTAATATCATAAACACTTACTATATTAAGACCTATATCATTATTACTAGCCACAATAGATATGATATCTCGTAATTGTAGACCTGAATTTTCTTTACTTTTTTGCACCGTCTTTCGCATTTTATCTCTTAATTTTATTAATTCATTTGCAACACTATTAAATGGATTCAATTTTTCTTTTTTTTTTTCAACAATAACATTTTGTATTTTTAAAATAGTTCTTATGTCCTCAAAATTGCTTTCATTTATTAATTTGTTATCTTTTAAATCATTAATATAAAAGACTGCTTTTTTAATATCTTGAATACGACCACTAAATAAAAAACCAATTTTATCTTCTTTTTCCCCTAAAAAATATAATAGTGCATTTTGAAACAAATTAAAAAATTTTTTGCTTTGAGCACATTGTAAAACCAGCAAATCAAAACTAGTCATATTCATAAAAAGATTTCGTTCTACTTCATTGCATCTTTGTAAATCGAAATTTTGTAGTATATCATTTTTATCCAATAATAATATATTCAAACAATTATAAAAATTTTTTTGTCCATATTTAACTATTTCATTTAGAGATTTTGGCTTTATCTCTATGTTGTTTACTTTACAAGATAAATTTGCTAATGCTTTATCTTCAATATCTTCTTTATCCATATGTTATTTCCTTAATGTTCATCAATTATTTTATAAGCAAATTTAAAATGAACAAAATTTATATTATTTTTAGGATAATAATGTATCCAATTTGCATTTGTTAAATTTAATTGACCAATACCAAAATTTCTATTGTCACTAAGCAAACTATCTATTTGATTCATAATTTTGTACATTCTATTTCCATTAGATATTTTTATCAGTTTATTATACATAAAGATATCAATAACAAGGAAACTATTTTTATAAAAATTATTTGTGATATTAGGTTCAAAGTTATCGAAATAATAACAGATTATAGTTTTTTGCAAATCTTGTGTTGGTGTTATAGGAGCATCGAAAAAGTTATTCTCTATCAAATTCAATAAGTCCTTTTCTTTTAAATCAGCTTTAGATAGCGGATCATTATCAGTATAATTTATTAATTTTAATAATTTTTGATTAGATAAAAATAGTTCTAAAACTAATTCATCATAATGTTCAATCTGCTTTAATCTTGCTAGTATTTTATTATTTATCATTATTTATCATTCCTTATTTACAGTGATATTCTTTATAATAAAAGTAGGTAATCCTATCTCTTTTATATCTAATGTTTTCGTCCATGAATCAACGATCGCAAAAGCTTGATTACCTGTTACTGGATTAGAATTAAATAATTTTTCACCTACAGAATTAATTATTGTTAAATCATACATATCTTGACTAACATCTAAATCTTCTCTAAAAGTAGCATAAATTTCAGTATCTTTATATTCAGTTTTTGCCTGAGTTAAAGTAGTTATACTATCTTTAGCAACTATTAATTTTATCTCTTGAGTAGAACCACATACAAATTTTCCAACTGAATCAGGCGAATCAATATCTAAATCACTAATTTCTAATATCTCTTCTCCATTTTTTAGGATTTGTATAATTCCATCTACTCCGTTTGTACTTAACTTTATTGACGAAGGTAATGGCTCCAATATTACTGCATTTACATTTGTATATGAAGTAGTATCTACTTTAGATATCTTTAAATCTTCATTTATTATAAATTTCTGTTGAGACATAAAAACCCCTGGCTAAGGAAACTTAGACAAACTTAACCTCTCCTTTCTCTATTTTATTTGTTTCTTTCTAAGTTTAAAAATAATATATTTTATTAAATCTCCATATTAATTTGCAAGATTTAATTCCATAATTTCTGAATGTATTTCCTTTTATGGAAGTGAAATTTATATTTCCATTTGTTTTTATTGCTGTTATATATCCTATATAACTTTCTCCATTTCGTTTCGTATATTTAATTAAATCCCTGTGTTTGAATAATTCGTTAGTATTTTTTGCTTTCGATTGTCTCCTCATAGGCTTTATAATCCAATCTTTTATATTACAATCTTTAGAATTTACTCTTAAATCTGTTATGACCACAGCATCATTGCTATGACTTTTATTTACGCCCCAATCTATTCTCTTATTAGCAGTATCTCCACCTGTCGTTAATATTAATTCACCTAACTTACTTAATTCATTTCTTAAATATATTTTACCCTGCATCACATGTTGAGCATAATCAAATCTTATATTATTACCTTTTATTATATCTTGATAATGTTTTATAAATAATTTTTCTTTACCTTCTGTCTTTTGATGACAATTACTACATAACGTAATTAAATTACCTAAATTATTACCTCCATGCAATCTTCTGGGTACAATATGATGTACTTCAAGAATACAATCAGATTTCCCGCATTCTTGACATCTACAATCATCTCTTAATATAACTGCTTTTCTTATATTCTCATCTAATCTATTAGATTTTTGATATTGCCATCTATATAATTTATGTCCCTCTGTCAATGTTCTTATATCTATTGCTACATCTTCAAGATGATATTCCAAAATATCTATATATTTATTTAATCTATTAATCACCCTTAAAGTAGTTTGTTTTTTCTGCAATATACTTGGAGCAATTCTATTTTTCCTTCTACTATTAGCTCTATTATCAAATCTAGGTTTCCTATATCTTTTATGACTCCTATGATATCTTCTATATCCACGTCTAGTATCCATCAAAGATTTTACATCTTGTCTCTGTTCTATAGTCCCTTTAAAGACTACTTTATTTTTAGTTTTACATTTCTGTACTATAGCAATACCAACATGAGCAGATCCATCATCAATACCACAAATAAAGTCAGAATTATCTTTATCTTTTTTAGATTTTACTTCTCTTTTTAATTGAATTATCATAGGGTATTTTTTAACTTGTATTGCTTTGCCTTTTCTAATTAAATACCAAGCCTTATTTATCTTACAGGGACTTAATTTATTACCTTTATTATCAATAACAAAACTATATTGATTATTATTAATATTATTAGTCATTTCTGACTGACCTCACTTTCATGGGAATTCTCTTCTTGCCAATGTTATAAAGAGAATATGTGTTTCTCTGTTATCTCTACAGGACAATAGTAGAGTTTCTTGATTGGCACTCATAGAGCTTCAGACTGAAGATTACATCTAAAGGTATGTCTTTACCTTACTTTATAACGTAGTTCATCATGCTATAGATTTTTCAACCTACTACACTCACTAAGACTTGAGAACATAAAATAATCAATTATACAAAATATCAAATGTCCAATTTTGTATAATTATTTTACAACTATTTTAAGTTCCTTGCTAATTTGACGTTAAACTTTTTATTTCTATTTCAAAATCTCTTTTTATCATATTATTACGATCGCTTACCGATAAGATCAATATTCCGTATTGATGATTCTTATTACATTGTATTGTGCAAGAATTTGCAGTTGTACTAATTATATCGCCTAATAATACAGCTTGATTAATATCTTTATTTCTTACAGTAAAATTAAAGATTTCATCCTGTATGACTATATCATTATTTTTTAACTGTGCAATAAATGTATTATTTATAAAAGGCATTACACTAAAATTACCATTTTTATCTTTTAACTCAATACTATAATTATTTACTGGTGTATCTTCAATTACATTTAATGAACAATTATATACAGCAATATTATTTTCGTCTTCCTCATTACCTTGAATACTTATACTAATATTACATATACCTGTCTTATATGTAGTAACAACTATATTTTCTCCATTATTTTTAATAGTAGCAATATTTTCATTATCACTATAACAAATAATTTTATTAAATATATTTTTGTTATTTTTTATGTCTATAACACTATTTCTATTTTTTAACTCTATATTTAAATTTTGAGTACATCCTTTACTCAAAGTCAATATATTATTATTAGCGTCTAATATTGTTAAAAAATAATTGCTTTTTAAATTTGTATAGTTTGCAATGTTTAATTCTAAATTATCTACTAACAAATTTATTTCAGTACTTATCATCGTGATATTTAAAAGTCCTTTTTCTGAACTCCTATTTATATTTGTAATCTTAAATTTATCCACATGATCGAATATAAATTCCATATCTTTTTTTAGATTATTAGTTTCTTCATTATTCTGTACTTTTATTTCTATAACTTTATTTGTTACACTAATATCACCATAATATATATAATCATTCATACTTGATGTAGGAGAAGTGTATATACAAGGCATTGTGATAATATCTCCATTACCATTTATCCAATTAAGACAATTATTACACTCTCTAATAAAACTAATATCATAATCCTGCTTTTCTTCTCCACTCAATATACTCAGATAGACTTTTGTTTCACCTTTTATATTTCTATAAATATAATCACCTATATTAATTTCATCAATTATCGACCACATTTCTCTAGTTAAAGGATTAATTTTTTCTTTACTTATTTTTTTACTATAATCTACAACAATACGGGTTTCTTTTTTTATACTAGCAGATTTTACTATTACCTTTTCTGCCCTGTCTGTATTAATTAATATATTAAAAGGAGATATAGCTTTATGATATTGATTATTATATCTTTTAGATAAATCTAATATCATATTGTCATTTGTATCAGTATTACCATTTAAATATCTTCTATAATAATTAATATCCAAAGTCAAAACAACATCTCCTTTCTACTTATATATAGATTTAATTTCCCATGTTTTTCTATCCCTACTCAAATAATTATTTATATTTCTCATATTTGTATTCTCAATAGAGTTTAACATTTTTAAAAAGCTATCTCTATTTGCAGCAGGAGAAAAAACATTCAATTCATTAGAAGTAAATGTTAATTCATAAAAATGCATCTTGTTTCTATCTTCTGCTCTGTAACACTCGTACATTAAATCTACAAGTAACTTAATTTCTTGATTAAATAAAATTACATTAAATGTTTCATTCTTGTCATCTTTGTCATAAAAATCAACATCTGGTTTTCCTATATCATAAATTTTTCCTATAGCTTGATTTAATAAATCAACACAATGGTCTTTAACTAAATCTTCCACTTCTTCCTCAGAAATATTTTTATAGGCTAAAAAATCATCATCGTTTTTTAATCTCTTTACAAATTTATCAAATACTTCTTTATAAGTAGTCATACTATACACCTACTACACTGTTTTAGATTTTTCAGATGATGCTTTTGCCGTTGTTCTTTTACCTTTATTATTTTTTAATTCAGCGTTTTCTTTCTTTAAGTCTTGTACAATTTTCAATAAATCTGTTAAAGATTTCTTTGTTTCTTGTTCTGATTTTTGTTTTTCTTGTTTTAAATTATTAAATTCCTCAGATAATTTTTTAATCATACTAGTTAACTCATTTTCATTATTGGCTTTTTTCTGCTTTTCCAATAAACTATCTAAATATCCTTTTTCATTTTTCTTTCCCTGGTTTCGTAAGGAATCATATCTATCATTAATAACATTAATTATATCAATTGGAGCAGATTTACCAACTCTTTCTAAATTAAATAACATTGACTTCATTCTAGTTATTAAAGAAAAAGACTTAATATTATTTATTCTCTTTAAATTATCCATACTATCATTTAATAGTACCTTTACAATGTCTTCATCAGCCAATATATTTTCTCTATCTTCAATTCCTAATTTTTTATAAATTTCATCTTCCTCATCAGGATGAAATCTCAACATTCCAGTTCTAAAAATATCACTATTAGCATTTTCTTCTTCTATATCTTCCCAAAGAATTCGTTTCATAGTATATTCTTTGTCTTTGTCTTTCCCACTTATAAAGTTCCCTTTTTTTAATACATTTGATGGAAATCCAACCGATGAGTTCCTATAATTATATACACGTACTTTCCCATTCAACAAGTTCATTTTTAAATCCTCCATATAAAAAACGCAAAAATATTTGTTATATTTTTGCGTTTTTATTAATTATATATAATTTTATTAATTAGCAAAAACTATTCTTGCAATTCTATCCAGATTAAAAATTATATAATCTATACTAAATCCTGTAAATTTCAATTTTACTTTCTCAGCATCGTTATCATAAGTTTCATAATATCTTAGTTCTCCTCGAACATCCATTTCACCAATTCTTCCAGCTATACCAAAGATTCTTTTATCAGGTATCAAATTCTTACCATCAGCAGTTTTCCTAGCTGTTGGAACTGAATTAACTCTAACACCAGTATATGTTACCAATCTACCAGTCTTATTAAATTCGTTTTTCATATCTTCACTTAAATATTTCTCTGCTCCATCTAATCTTGCTATTGGATCAGTATATTTAGTCAAACCAATCATAAATGGATTACCATCAACTGCCATATCTCTTAAATATCTAGTAAATTCATCCAAAGTAGCAATTGGCAAAGCCGAGCCAGCATCAAGATTCTGTTCTCCAGTTAATGAATTTAACGCATTATCAACACCCGTAAACAATCTATAATATTTTTCATTATCAAAAGATTCTGCTGCAAACTCACTCAATTTAGAAATAGATTTAAATCCATTTCTTCTTAAATCACTATAATTTAACTCTGTTTCTATCTGTAACTCAAAACTCTGAGGAGTATATATAGTTGGATCTATGTAGGATTTAGGTATATTACCTCCTCTTACAGCATCGTGTGCAACCAAAGTATTTTTTGGTAATCCAGTAAAAGCTTTTTCATCAAATTCACCAATAGTTCCCATCTTAAACATATCATTTAAGATAGACTCATCTGGATTAAAAACCACTGGTTCAATGGTTTCTTTGATATAATTGGCTACTACTGCATTGTTCTCTGAACTTCTTCCCTGTTTTCCAATTTCTCTAGCAAAGTTATCAATAACTTCTATAGCTTCACTATCTTCATTAGATAATGATATTTTGCCTTTCTTTGATTGCTCTAATTTTTCTGATAATGATATAACATTTTTCTTTTTTACTATCTCTGCAACTTCTGTATTATATAATTTCATTAATTTTCCCTCCTATTTTCAAATTTATGCTATTGTCTTTGGTTCAACTATTTCAAATGCCTGTAACTCATGACCAGCATCATTATATTCGCCAACATATTTATAGACAGTTGTCTTACCACTAATTGCTTTTACAAATTTACCTACATCATCACCTGTACCAGCCATTAAATAATCACCTTTTGCTACTTCTGCCATATTTATCTGATCAGTTGCCCATACACTACCAACTGCTGGTTTTACTAATATTCCAAGTGTACCTGCTGGTACTATATCTGCTTGATCAGTATAAGCTGATATCTCCATATCTGACTGATATCCCATTGGCTGAAAATCAAAATCTAACAAATAAGTTTCAGTTCCTACATCATCTGCTTTATCCGCACTTTCAGTCGTAAGATTCTTTACCATTAAAGAACCTCTTCTTGTTTCTTTACTAATTTTATAAATTCTAGTTATATTTTCTCCTTCTATTACATTCCTTAACATTTATATTGTCTCCCTTCTTTATTAATTATTTTTTACTAACATTGATTTTATTATATCTGTTGCTGTTAATAGACCTTCATCAGTATTAGTTAAATCTGTTTTTATATTTGATTTATTAGAAGTATCAGAAGTCTCTATTGATGGCTTCTCATCTAATTTAGCAATTACTCTTTCAGCAATTTCAGCTTTTATACCCTTTTCATCTACTTCTTCTATCATTTTCTTTATCTTCTCTGACTTTTCTAATTCATCTTCAGAAATATATCCACCTTTTGTTGCTAAGGTTTTTAATTCTTCCTGCTTTTTAAGTTTATCTTTTGCTTCTTTCTCAGCAACTAAAGTATCATGTTCTTCTTTAAAAGGTTTCAACTCGGCAATTTCTTTATCTTTATTAGTTATTTGTTCTCCAAGTTTCGCTATGGCTTCTGTCTTATCAGACAGCTCCTTATTTACAGTAGACAATTCTTTTTCCAGTTCATTAATTTTAGTTTCTTTTGTAGAAAGCATTTTAGCTGTATCATCCAAATTCATATTAATATTAACATGAGTCATTTCTGACAATAGTACAGATAATTTCTTTTCTACTCCTTCACTTAATGTAAGATTATCATTTCCATCAACTGTATATGTAAATACCATTAAATCATCTTCAGAAGCTTCAATGTCCTGACATATTACTTTTTTTTCTTCAGGATAAACACTCCATATTGAATAATATGGTTGACTATCCCATCCTCTTGGATTTAATTGCTCCGAAATTTTCTGATATAAATCATATATTGTGAGACTTGCAGTTACAATTTTTTTTGCTTTTGGCATTTTATTTATACTTCCTTTCTCTATATTATTATTTATTAAATTTAATAAACTCATTTTTGTTGATTGCACATATTTATCTTTTAATTTATTCTTTTTATTATCTTTACTTAATGCATTAGACAATTCCAAATCAATACCACATGAAGATATTTCCAATACTTCTGAAGTACCATCATAAGCTGGAGTAATACCATTTTTTACTGATCCTAAAATACAATTTCCCAAAAATATCCAATTATCGCTACTACGAGGATTGGGTATATTTTTATTAGTTGTATTATCCGATGTAGAACTAATCATTTGTATTTCCCATGAAGTACCAAGCTTATCAGATCCATTGCTACTTATAGCATCATCCATCCTTTTTTTTAACGTTTCATAATATATAGGAAATCTACTTTTCCATATCCTTGCTTTACCATAAATACAAGGCAAAACAACTTTTCTATTTGAAAACACCGGCATTACTTCATCATTTTGAATCCAAGCTTTTATATGAGTACCTATAGCTTGTGTACCAAATTGTACTCCATTCACTGTAAATGATACCCGATGTCCATCAAAATCGTCTGTATCAATATTATAATACGCAACTACAGGAGTATTGACTAAAGATTGGACACAATTATCTACTCCATCACTAGACAATAATCTTATACCATTTAAGTTATAATCATCTAAATAGCACAATCTAACGGTTATATCACAGAAATTATCATCTTCTGAAATTTCATAAGATACAATTTTACTTTGTAAATTCGTATTTATTTTGTTTTTTATTATGTTTTTCTCACTCGTAAGTGTCACCTACTTTCCTAGCCAAATTCAATACCATTGTCTTTTAAATATTTTATAGCTTGTTCTTGTGACATCTGGATTTGTTTATTGTTTTTATAAATATTAATTATATTGAAATTATCATCTATTTTTATTAATATAGAATTTTGACAATATGGACATTTTACTTTTAAGGTCTTCAAAATATCACCTCTTTTAAGTTACACCATCATCTTTCTTTCTCTGCTCATCATAATCTTGTCTATCTATATCTTCATCGTCATTTGGTCTTCCAATATTAGAATTATTATCAACATCTGTACCACTTGTTGTATAACTTGTAGGATGTGGTCTAAATACTTGTTCATATTCTAAATTATTTTCTTCTTTTCTTCTTCTAAATTCTTCATTAATATCAATACCCAAAAATTTATACGCTGTTTCATAACTACATCCCATAGTAGAAAACAAGAATTGTACTAAATCTTTCACTATATCTTGAGATAATTTTTCACTATCTAAAATTTTTATTTTTGGACATAATGAAATATCATATCCATTGTCAAGCAATAACCCTTTATACCATTTCTCCAAAATATCAGACAATTGTGCAGCAATCTTATTTATTAATTTCATTAATTCTGTAATACTAATTTGTGAAGTACCAACTTTATCAGAACTTAAAAAATTAATTCCTAATGCTGTCATTATATCTAGCCTACATTGTTTCTTTGTTGCCACATCATTTTGTTCTAATTTAGGTTCCACATATTCTACTGATTCAATCCAAGGTGCTCCAGTATAAACACATGGATTTGTTTTTAATGCTTCTATAATTTCACCATGAGAAAATGATACAGCCTCTAACCAATTCTTCACTCCACTTTGTTGGAGATCTGTTATTAATTCTTTTCTTATCTTTTGAAATATAATTTTTTTCCCCTTCGCTTGAATATTAATATTGTCTGATTTTTCTATTTCTTCAAGATATATAATAGATTTTAAAGTTTTAAATATCGGAGACAATCCATATTTTCTACCTAAATTATTTATTCTCATAACTCCTGTATTCTCTATATTTAATTTAGCATATTTTTCCTTATTTTTATAGGCATTATATATTTCTATAGGATAATTATTTTTTATTTCCTCATCTAAATTTTTATAAAATAAAGGAGTCCCTTTTCTTGTTTTTTTATAAACTTTTCTTAATCTATTTGTTAATTCAGTTATATTTATTAAAACACATGGTTCTGCTCCTGCTTTATAATCAGCAATTTCAGCCACTTTCAAAGGAAAATAATCTATTGTATATGTTTTATTTAAAGAATCTTTTCTCAAATTTAAAATATAATTACCTTCATCAAAACATATTGGTATGGATTCAATGATTAATTGCCTTAATCCTATTTTATTATTAAAATCCTCTATTAAATCTTTTATCTCCGAAAGTAATTCTTTATTATCATCTATTTTTTTTGGAAATATAAGTTCATAGTCTGAATTAATATTAGTACCTATAACTTCGTGAACCTTCCCTAATATGTCATTTTTATTAATAAAATATCTAATAATATTATTTATTTTAATAATATTGTTTATTTTACTTTGAGCATTATAAGCCAAATCGTCAATATCTTTTATTGTAAAATTTATTAAAGAACTGTCTTCATTAAAATATGAAGACATGTAATTTTTACTGTTATATTGATATACAGCTTTTTCAATAGCTTTTCTAGATAACTTTTCCGAAGTTATTACCGTTGTATCTTCATCAACTTCTGTAATTAAAGTCTCTTTTTTTTTTTCAGTTATAGCAAACCACCTACCTTATAATAATTTAGAAACTAATTCTGGAGACAAAAGAATGGATTTTGGATAAATCTAATTGATTTTTTTTATTTATTATATTTTCTCTTCTCAAATTATATAAAAAATGACTTAATAAAATAATTGTATAAAATCTATCATCATGTATAGTGCTTTCTTTATCTTTAGGAATCCTATAAGTTTTATTAGTATTCTCAGGATTTGTAATTTTATGGATAGCTGTTAATTCAATTTTTAACAGATCCATTTGCATTAATGCAGTTTCTTCTTCTCTACTTAATTTTTTATCATATAACTCTATTTCACCATTCTTTTTCTTTCTCTCTAATGTTATATATCCTTTTCCATTATATTCTTTAGGAAATTTCAATAGATCTAATTTCATTAATTCTATGAATTCTTCTACCATTTGAGTTCTATATTTTTTAGCACTAATCAAATGTAATTTATCACTTGTATTAGGATATCTACTAAAATACCCCTCATACCTTTCATCGTGTATATCTAAGAATCCTTTATGTGAAATCCCTTTTGAATCCTGCCATTCTTCTAATAAATTATCTCCAAAAGCCGAAATTCCTCCACCACCTGCTCCATCATCAAGGTTAATAGCTAATATATTTTCATAATCTGGAGCATTACCATTATAATTTAAAATTTGTTCTTTTAAAATTTTTATTTGTTCAGGAGATGATAATTTTATATTCTTATTACTAGTTTTATCAATTAAATTGATACAATTTACTATTTTACCATAATATCCAATATTTTTATCCTTGATTATCTTCATTATAGTAATAATTGAATTATCATTTATTCTAGCAGGATCAAAAGCTATAACATATTTTCCTCCTGCTCTATCACTACATACTTCTGGTAATAAAAAAGTCTCATTTCGTCTAATTTCTCCCCATTTTACAATCTGGTCTTCTCCTCCATCTTTTGTAAATTTATTGAAATATTCTCTAATTGCCTTTTCTTTATTTGATTTCATTGCACTATCTATTTTTGATTGTGTTAATAATGCCGTATATTTTTCACCATTCATTATGGGGTGTAAAGGTATTTCACATGGTATATCACAACAAAAATAATTATTATCCCCTAAGAACATTTGTTTTGCAAAGTCTTTATAATGTCTAAAAAAAGTAGTATCAACATCACTAGCAGAAGACGCATATATTAATTGTGTAGGACATTTTTTCCTTTTAGCTTTTACATCATAATTCTTTTTTGTTGAAGTTGAAAAATTAGAATTTTGAGTCGCAAATGCTTCCATAATACTTATAGCTTCTTCCGACATGAAACCACTTTCATCAAAAAATACAAGTGAACTTCTCTTACTTCTGTTATTGTCTGGTTTCCCATTCAAACTAGTTATTTCTGATCCATTATAAAAAGATACATGGAATCCCGATTGAGCATGAATAAATCCTGTTGAATTAGATTTCGTTATAACTATTTCTTTAGAAGCTATCTTTTTTAATGAATCTATAGATGCTGAAGTTTTACCTACTTTTAATACAATTTCTTCTATTTTTGTGAATAATTCTTTACTTTGGTCACCGACTGGAGCAGCTATATATATACTTTGGTCTTCATATAATAATGCTTTTAAAAGTATTATTATTGCACCCATAAATGATTTACCTGCGTTCAGTTACGGCTACAACACCAAAGACACATTGGTTTGTTCCAAGATTCTTGCAATATGTATTTCTGAAAATCTAAAAGTTCTATTCCTAATAAATCTTCACAAGCAATACATGGATTTCTCCTCCAATATTTTATTATTTTAGAATTTGCAGAATATAGTTTTATTTTTCTTGAACTTAATGTTGCTTTAGCTCTAATAGCCATATATATAACCACCCCCTTATGTGAAATATTCAATTATTCATATTGTAAATAATCTTTTTGCGTTCCTTCAAAGTTTGCTATCCCCAATTTAATAATTTTATTAATTTTAAAATATGATCCTGTCCAACCCATGAAGTCATTCATTATCAAGATTATTCCATCCTCTCTATTTGCCAATTCATCTCATGATTGAAATCACGAGTGTTCTTGTCAATTTCTTAAAACCTGCATTTTAACATGTAGTTGCCTGTTTTCTTCTTCTAAATCCATTACTTTATCTTGTAATTCTTTTATTCGTTTCCTTTGACTAAAAAACATCTCATTAACATCATTTTCATCAAATTGTAATTGTTCCAATATACTTTTATTTGAAATATCTGCACAAACCTTCATGCCATAAGCTTTGTTTTGATCATAATAATCTTGTTCTGCATTTTCAAACCCTTTTTCTCTATATTCTTTCATCTTAGATGTTAATTCAGATTCGCCGGTCTTCTTATCCGATCTGTTTTTAACTGATATACCATTTTCTTTTGCTAATTTATCTGTTGTCTCAGATATGGCTTTTACTATATTTGTAAGTTTTTTTAATTCTTCTGCATTTTTTAAAATACCATCAGTAATTAATTTATTTTTTTGTATATTTATATTCCTAATTTGGCTGTTATTATCTACTATCTGTATTATTTGACTTAAAAGATAACTATCTTCTAATGTCTCTTCATTTAAATAAGGTAATAATTCATTATATAAAAATTTCTGATCCGCTTTAGAATATTGGCAAAATAAATCATATCCAATTAATTCGACAACTTCACTTTTTACTTTTTCATCTTTTCTAGTAAATATATTAGTATTATCGATATCCTTATTATTTATATTTAGTGGAACATTTTCTTCTTTATAATCATCACTATCAGAGAACCGTAATTCTGTATATGCATTAAATGAAATATCTTTTAAATATGTACCTAAATCAAATCCTCCTTCAGAATTCAATAGCTTTAAATAAACATCTTTAATAAATGGTTTGTTTAAAAATTTTAATACATACATTAAACCATTTATATTAATTTGATTATCAGAACCCATACAAAGTTCTTTTAAGCAGCCTTTACAAATAGGAGCATATCCTCCGCACATCTCATTGTTATGAATAGGGTTATTTGATTTATAAAAATTATATGCGTTTCTAACCAACAATCTATGACCACAACTTGTACCTTGGCATTGAATCTTAGGTTTTTCTCGATTTATTTTTTTAGGCATTATATCACTTCCCTTGTGCTTTACAATTTATTAATGATATGCTAAGCTTTTTCGTTGACAACTTTATACTCTACATTATCTCTTATCTCATTATTCTCTCTAAAAATTTTAAATTTATTTGCCAAAATACAATCTACGTTTTCCTTTATACTGATTTCTTTATCATTATCTATTATCATTACTACTTTATATTTCCCATTCATTTTTCTCCTCTTTCCTCTGAAACATTCCTTATTTCTTTCTTGACTTTTATTAATTATAGTATTATAGTATAATTAATGGTTTTTTTAAATTTCTTAAGAATAAATTAAAGTATTTATACTTTAATTTTGATTTTCTATCATATTAGTAACTCCGTCAGCCAATTCTTGTGCAATTTGCAATCTATCCAGCATAACCCCAACATAATAACCTTCCGCAAATAGTTCTGTTAATAATTCTCTCTTTTTATCTTCATCGGTAACATAATATGATATATCCAAATACCGATCTACAATCTCATTAGAAGCAATCTCATATTGCTTAGTAAGATTATAACCTTTTATATCCTCTGAATTATCATTACTCATATCTTCAATAGAAGATTTATCAAATATTTTCATTTTTTCATCTTTATTACTCAAAATATAAGCTTTATTAATTATACGATCTTTGTAATCGCTTAATTTTTTAATATCATCTTCTTCTAATAAACAATAATTACATTTTTTGTTGGTTGATTTTATATCTTTATCTGTTATTACGAAATCTATATTATCTTCACCTATATTTAACAATATATCATTCACAAATGATTCCGCACCTATTATTAAAATATATTGTTTTTTATTCAAATTAAACACTTTTTTACAAAATTCCATTTCACTCTCATAATCTTGAAATTTCTTTAATTCAGCCTTCATAATCAACACCTGCTTTTTCTGAATTTAGATTAATATTATAAGTACACTCCCGCCAATCATCATTATTAAAAATTATTAATTTTTGTGATGGCTTAGAAGTTCTTCTAATATTCTTAGCATATTCATCCACTCCAGACAAACTGCTGTTTACTACAACATCTACATCATGATATTCATTTTCTTCATGATGATGAGTATGTCCCAAACAAACCATAGAAGGAATAATCTTTAACATTAGAGTTAAATTAGGTACAACATCTTTTACTTTATCTTTATCACCATGTACTCCAAAAACATATTTACCACAGATATTTGCAATAACTATACCTTCATCAACTTTGTTATCGACAAATTCTATATTATTAATATCTTTTAACCTTGCTTTTAAATACCAAGGAATTAAAAACATAAAATTCTCATCCATTAAGGATTCTTGTTTATTTGGCATAAGTCTATCATGATTTCCAACAGT
Source organism: Clostridium sp. MT-14 (assembly GCF_042436595.1). Classification (NCBI taxonomy): domain Bacteria; kingdom Bacillati; phylum Bacillota; class Clostridia; order Eubacteriales; family Clostridiaceae; genus Clostridium; species Clostridium sp. MT-14. Next base: position 130,824 of record NZ_JBHMIY010000003.1, on the reverse strand, counting down.
ATTATAAAAATATATTTTTGGAAAATTTTCTGATAACTTTAATAAGAAATTACTTAATAATTCAGCTCCTAATTGTGTTTGTTGAATTACATTCTCAGTATTTGTTATTCTTGCTGTTATATGAATAAATCCATTTATCAAATCACCCAATGAAAAAATATGTAATTTATTAATTCTATGTAATTTACCATATTCTATTACTTTATTTAATAATTTATTTACCCTTTTATATAAAACATCTTTATTAAATTCATTCCAATAATTACTACAGAATAGCCCTACATGCCAATCAGACGTTAAAAGTAATCCTTCTTTATACTGATCAGGATAATAATGTATTACCTTTATTTGTTCTAATGGTGTTATATCTTTTATTGATTTCTGTATTTCGCCATAAAAATGTTCTGCTCTACTCCATTTTCGTACAATATTTCTTAACTCTCTTTTTTGATCTTGATATTTAATTTTTTCTTTTTTCAATTCGATCATCTTTAGATCTATTTCATTTAATTTATTTTGTATATTCTTATCAATACAATCTGATTTATTGGGAAGTTTTCCCTGTTTACGTAATTCCCGTTTAATAAATTGACGTACATTCTCGCCTGAATTATCAAATAAATTCGGATATTTATCTGATATTTCTTGCCACGATAACTCTATTTCACGATTACGTTTTTTTATGCCTAAATTAAAAATCTCTTTTAAATCTTTATCCATAATATATACCTCTTTATCATATATTTACTTTATTTTGAAATTATATTTTGTTCTCCACACTTATTACAATATATACTCCTAACAACTTGTTTTCCTGCATGTGTTGTTTCTATGTCTTCTTCTCTAAGTTCGATTTGATCTCCGCAGTTAAAACATTTTATGAATTTTTTCTTACGTTTCCTGCCCATGTTTTTCAGTGTCAATTCTATTACAATCCTTTCAAATAAAATTTCAATTTTATTAATTTATTTTCTTATCTAAAGAAAATCTATTAAACCATCTAATATTTTTCCTTTATATTCTTCCATTTTTATATAATTCCTTCCTTTTTTAATACTTTTTGTTCTAATTCCCTTCTATTAATCCATTCTAAAACAAAATTATAATCATACCATTCCCCACTAATATTTAAATATGAACTAAACACTCTATGATAATATGCTTCAGTATCTCTACTTGCACCATCAATCACATATAATAATTCCAATTTATATGGACATCCTGTCTGAAGCTGTTTGAGTCTTTTACTAGGATCATTCTTTGTATATCCAATTTTAATACCCATCCTATTACATCCTATGAAATAAACTTTACCATTTTTCACTAAATCACTCCAAAAAAAGAGTAGAAAATTAATTCTACTCTTCTAAAATTATTTATTTTATAATCACTCTCTTTTTACCATTTAATACATCTTTACTCCAATTGAATGGAATAATATCTTTTAATGCTTCTTCCGAACTAACATATATATGCTTTTTATTATTTAATTTATTAATATTTAATTTTCTCATTATATTCCCTTCAGAATTTTCCAATAGAACTTAGAATTTATATACTTATTTATTTTATGTATTCTAACTTTTTGGTATATCCCTTATTTCTCAATTCTTCATTGATCTTTAATTTTAAAATATCATACTTTGCTTCACAGGTAGCTTCTATGATATTTTTTCTTTGCTGAAAATCCATATTTGCAATTAACAAAGAACTATTTAATATTTGCAACTCATATAATGCTTTATTTATTTCAATTCTTAGATGTTCTCTAGTATTAATATCATTAAATGATAGAAATTCTTTTATACTCTTTGCACTTTGACCTATCAAAGCGATATTAAGCATATCAGCCTCTTTAGCAAATACATAAGGATTTATTTTTGCTCCTGGATAATTACGGGTATACCAACCAGCTATGTATTCCCTCATTTCATTATATCCTGCTTTTTCTGGCTCCCTAACCACTAAATGTTCAGTCATACCTTTTACAGCTTTTTCCATCAAAATAAAATAGTTTCTTGCCTCATGAGCATTTATTGTTCTAGCTTGCATTGTCAGATGTTTAGCAAATTCAATAGATACCTCAAAATCCATTGTTGGTCTACCTCCAAGAGAGTTTTCGACTTCATGTCGAATACCTACCCAATCCACATTTTCTTTAAAAAACTCATTCTTAATAATATTTTTTGTGTACCATCTTGCCCACTGTGTTTTATTTAATCCAATTTGTTCATATAATCTCCTTACACTTTTAATTTTAGTAGCACCATTCTCTAACATTTCTGGAAATATCCTTTGTGCTTTCATTACCAATTCTGTTTCTTCTTCATTAAATCCAAGTACCTCATTTAAAAATCTTTTACTAAATTTCTGTGACATTAATATATTACCTCCATGTAATTTATTAGCGTATAATATTCTTATACACTTATTGCAGAATCCAAAATATTTAACGCATAATAGAACCTACCCTTTTTACGGATAAGCTCTATATACGCTAAATATGGAGCATGGAGTCTCCAATAAGTGTATAAATAAGGCTCAAGGCTTCAAAAGTTTCTTGAGCACGATCTTTTCTCATTTTTATTAATTTTATTTGACAAATTTATTCTTCATATCAATCCTCAAGACTCAAATATTTCTTTTTCCTCATGATTATCATCAAAATATTCTCTTACTTTACTTCTATATTCTGGATTTAGTATCATTTTTCCAATTTCATAATCACCTTTATCAATTTTCGCCAACTTATCAAAACATTTTTTATTAAGTTCTTTTCTTTCTTCAACAGTTAATTTACTATATCCAGTTTTTTCTTCATGCTTCTTAGCCATTTCTAATAATCTTTTAGATGGCATAATATCCACTCCTTAATTTTGTACTTAAATTATTGGATGGGCGGTGTATCCATCATCTCAGGTACTCTTTCAAGTGCGTCGGGAACCATTTCCGACCTCAATAATCCTATAATATTTTTAATATTAAATTTAAGAAGAAAATTTGTATTCCGCAGATTCCAAATTTTCTTCTAATGACTGATTTTTCTGTTGTCCGCCAACGGTTAGTACATTCGTCTAACAAGAATTTTTTAAAAAACTTCGGATTGATATAGTGTCAGTCACACTCATTTTTAAGTATTTATACCAAACATGTACCACACTGATCACAATATTTACTATTGGATTTACACATCTTACCGCAAGTAGGGCATTGATTCTTTGTTTTCACTGTGACACCACCAACCGTTACCGCCCATCTATATTATTTACACTATATCCAACTTACAAATATTTATATTTTCTTCTTTTAACTGTTCTTTTAATAATTGATATACACCCAAACCAAGCCCTCTAATATCAATAAAATATGTCAAATCTACATTGTTTCCATATTTATGTACTAAGTTATTATTATACGTTTTTACTATATTACCAATAGTAGACATAGTGACATCTCTCAATACTAAATAACCATCTCCAAAAATAGATGTTTTCATTCCTTTTTTCGTTTGATAAACATCAATATAAACATATAAAGGTGTTGTTGCTGCATCATTACAACAACTTATCACACCATTTGTAATTCTTATACCTTTCTCATTCATATTCATTTCTCCTCTTCATTTTATTTATTATCTACACTCTGTATTTTTCAAACTGACTTGTGACAGTCTTTGGTTACATTATAGATAAATATCAGGAAATTAATCCCAATTATTTAAACATTCTTCTAATTCTTTTTGCGTTAATTTAATTGTTATAATCATATATCTCACCTCTTTTATTAAAAAATAAAGATAGATGCTCCAACATAGGAGTCATCTTCTCAATATCACATAGTTTTGGTTATCACCCATAGTCACTACCCTATTTCCCCAATTAACATAATAGAGGTTATTCATTATTTGTTCAGGTTTTCCACCCATTTCAATCTTCGTGCTATTTCACCCAATGTATATTGTACTCATTACTTCAACTATAAGCTATGAGACTCAGGTTACAGACAAACTTCTTCAAGGCTCACGCCACTTGCCATCATATATAATCCTCTGAACCACTTCTGAATTATATACTATCCAACTTGTCTTGACATACCTTGGGTAGGTTTCTGCCTATCTCTCATATAGAACGATTGGTATGGTTCACCATTTTTTGAATATCTTCTTTCGATTTCCCTATCTAAGTTGTAGTAGACATAAAGTTCTTATCAAACTCCATAAATATAGCATCTTAGAACGATATTTATTTCATCATTGGCAGGGGTTCAAGGCTTCGATCCCTGAGCACTGATTTTGGAGATCAGTATGCTACCAATTACACCAAACCCCCCGAATTAATAAATATAGAGTAGGTGAGGATTCGCACCCCACATGATAAGCCCCAACTTTTTAGACTTTCGGAATTCCTTTCCCATAACGGTACTTGCTTATCTTCTCCGCCAGTGTTTACTGGTATCCATGCCCTCTCCCTGCATATTTTATTTATGCAGTTGGATATTCTATTCCACCACTACTCTATCGCCCGCAAAACACGAGCCCCAGATAGCTAACTCACATCCAAATACGGATATTTTCACTATCATAACACCATTAGGTGTATTATATACCGGTTACGCCTCAACGTCCCGGTGGTCTCTTTGTACCATAGGTACATGAGCAATAAAATATTAGTTTTATAGAGGTGAATACACCTCTGACTCGTAAAGAGTTAGTACTAATTATTGTAGTTGGTTTTACGCTTTTTGGACTACCCTTCTACCCATATATTATTGTATTAAGGGTAAATATTTACAACTAGTATTTAATATTTACCCTGCTCTATTATGCTTAGAGCCAATACAAGGAATCTATTCTCACTTATATTCACATTTTTCTCTGTAATGGAAATGGGTTTAAAGTCTCCATTCCGACCTATTTAATACTAGTTAATCCCTTGTACTTCGGGATAGATAATAACCAGCAATCACCACAAAATTAAAGGAATTTGCAACCCGCCAATTCTCTTTGAGCATTATTAAAAGGCTTGAAAAGGCTCATCGGAGGCCAGCTTTTATTTATAGTGTTGACCTAGCCAGTAACACTATTTACCTGGGGGAGAGGCAAATATTAAAAATACATAATTGTTAATTTACATACCCTCATTTTTAAAACCTTCTTTGTCTAAAATAACAAACTCAATGAGGCTAAATCAGGGAGGATTTGCAATAGTAGAAGCATTGATCCAATTTAAAAACGCCCTAATTTAAGTTTTTTTATTGTGGCAGTATTAAACTACTATTTTCTTTGTATAATCCACAAAAGGTTTGTAATTAAGCGCAGCTATACTGCTTTGTCCTATTTAAGTGTCACTGAATGACATTGTTATTATAATTAGATTTAGACTTTTAAAGACTTCTAATTGTCTACAACATTTTATGTTGGTTGTCAGCCTGGCATATCATATAGACATGCAATTAAAATTTACTTTTTATCTTGTTTTATTAATTTTATCATTCTGTCTCTATCTCTATTTTCTTTTTCGGTTCTTTATCTAATATCAAAGTAATAAAAGTCAATCCATTCCTACTCTTTACTTTTATTTTATTTATTTTATTCATAATACCATTAGCAATCGGAAGTTCCATTGACGTATTATATGTATCTTCCTCTATTTTTGTTTCACCTTGTACCTTTAATCCCCATTCTGTTTGTTCAATATTCAAATCAGAAGGTTCAATTCCCAACGTCTTTATTGTACAAATATAATCTCCATTCTCATTTTTCTTCCAATTCGTTGGATAAAGATCTTTTACCGAACTGTTAAAAATCAAATGTCTTGGCTTACCAAAAATTCCTTCTACCATTTCATCAAAATCATCATTAAAATTGCTTAAAAAACTTGTCATAAAAAATTCCTCCTTAAAAATTTAAAAATATTTATTAAAAGCAGAGAACCTGCCAATAATCCAAAAAACTAGGCAAATTGTAATACAATATCATTATCATACACTGTATGATCTATACATATTTCTTCATTTTCGGGTGAAGAATTTAAATCTCTATTACTAATTATTAATTTTCTTTTATCTAAATCTTTAGGCATAGAATATACTCTAATAATTTCACCATTTAAATCTAATATACTACTATGTCCGATATATCTTTTGAATCCACTTAATTGACTTATCTTATGATAAGCATATGTACCACATCTAAATGTTACATTATCCGAATCTAAATCGACAACATATTTATATAAAACGTATTTTACATCACCCAAATATATATTTGAAACCATTGGTGTATAAATCATAATATTATTATTCTCATTTACTATTCTTTTTATAATAAAAATATCATTTCTAGCATTTAAATCAGATATTTTTACAACATCATCAATATGTGATGCTTGTATATACTTTCCGTTTCCTACATATATTCCTACATGTTCTGGCTTAGTAATAGTATTCGATCCACCTTTAAAAAATATTAAATCTCCAATTTTAATATTTACAGTAATTCTATCATACCCTACTGTTAAACCAATTTTACACTGTTCATATGTGGTTCTAGGTATGCTTATTCCCACTTGTTGATACACATATTGTACCAATCCTGAACAGTCAAATCCTATATCAGGTGACTCACCACCCCACATATAAGATATCCCCAAACATTTTTTCGCTTCTTCTACAATTTTTTCATTTAAATTTTTCACTAATAACCTCTCCTTACTACTGGTCGAATTCATCGCACCATAATTATTTTTTAATATTTTTACTAATTTGGCAGGGAATAATGGATTTGAACCATCAGTCTCCAGAGTCAAAGTCTGTTGCTTTACCAAGTTAAGCTAATTCCCTATAAAAATATGTGATAGAATCTCCTAGCCAAAACTAGGTAAGTAATATAATGTAATATTTTGCATATTGTAATACCTATCTTTTATTAATTTTATATTAATCATATAATCTACTATTCATTACCCATCGCACTTCTACCTACAAGACTTTGGACTTGCCATTGGTGATTTAATATCAAGGAGTATCAGTTACTCCTCTGAAAATACTTTATTTCTTCCTTACAAGTATTATATTACTATTATTTATTTCACTTGTCAATACTTTTTTATTAATTTCACATAAAATCTGTATTTTAACCTCATTCGTTTTCTAATTCTGTTGTCTCTTCACAATCTTTATATCCAGTTAAAAATGCTTTTTTAGTTGCTGTTTTTATCTGCCTTGCTAGCTCTTCATTGATAAATGGATGAACCAATCCTTCGCCAGATAATACACTGTCTATGTATTCATCTATAGCTTCATTATGTGCTTTTCCAATATACATTTATATCACCTACTCTTCTGGAGGTATAACGCAATCCTGTGACACATTAATTGACAATCCCTCATAGCTAATAAATTTATCTAGTTCCTTTGATAAATTATATATTTTACTATCATCTTTATTTATTTCTTCAACTATATATTCACCTTTATCATTTTTACTCAATGTAGCTTTACTAAAGCTTATTTTATTTGTACTTTTTGCCATTTATATAAAACCTACCTTTTATTAATTTTATTTTAAAAATCAGCAAATATTTTACTTGCATCCGATCTTACATCCTCATCCAACACTACAATTCCAACTAAAGGATTCCCTTTCGCATATTGGATGAATTGTGAAAGACCATTATTATGTACATATTTAGTTTCTGCCTGCTTCCAATCTCCTGTAAATACAATGCAAGAATCTTTCCCTACTCTAGTACCAACCAATTTAAATAAATCTTTATCTAAATCTTCACATTCATCTATTAACATAAAAGTACTATTAAAACTTGTACCTTTGAGATAATAGGGTATTTGACATTCTATTTGCCCTTTTGTTAGCATATCTTGCATTTGGTATTCTCCACCATCAAGATTTTGTTCTATAGGTGCATAAAATTCTTTTATTTTATCTTGCTTATCACCTTTAATAAAACCAATCTCTTGGCCTGATCCCACAGGATTTCTTACCAATAGCATTTTTGTATATGTACCCTTGTCTAATATATGATATAATCCTAATTTTACTGCAAGCTTGGTCTTGCCGGAGCCGTACGTTCCAGCTATAATTTTAATTGGAATGTCTTTATTCATTAACAAATCCAAAGCACATCTTTGTTTTACATTCCATCCTTTTATAACGTTGCTTGATGGTAATTTTAATCTTTCTAATTTATTATTATAATATTTATATTCTATATATTTATCTGTATCCGTATTATATATAATTAAATACTCATTTTGAAATAAATCTAATTTGTTTGAACCTTGCAAATAGCCATCTATAATATCATTGACATAATTTGTGTCTCCTGATAATTCAATATATCCTTTATAATTCTCATTTTCTTCTTTATTAATTTTATCAGTATGTAATTTAAATATATTTTTAGCAATATTATAATTACAAGTATCATTTGTGACATATATTAATTGATCATTTAGCTCTAAATTTTTTATATATGCACATGTTACTATTAAATTATCATTCGTTTCTGGTAATCTATAAGTATGTAACATATTGTAAGCTTCATCTTTTACTATTATACACTCATATTTATTATCATTATCTCTTAAGAACCTACTTACACATCTTGCTTTATATCTTACATCTTCCGTTTTATTCTTAGATGTTTTTATATTTTCTAATTCATTTAAAACTACACTACTTGTATAGAAAAAATTTATTTTATCTAACTCATCACTTAATTCTAACAAAGTATTTGTATCATAAAATTTGACTTTACCATCATCCATAGTTTGCCCGCCCATCTATAATAATATCATGAGCAGAGAGAATAAAATATGTATGATGACACTCTGCCCATTTATTAATTATCTTATAAAATATGTATTATTCACCTTTTACTATGTTTTTGAATTCTTTTCCTATGATTTTTTATATATTCTTTTAATTGCTCTTCGGTATTGTTATAGTTTCCATATATATTATGGAAACTGCCTTTTTGATTAGGATTATGACATTTTTTACACAACGTAATTCCATTATTTATATCAAATCTTAAATTTTCATGATCTGAAAAATTCTCAATATGATGTGCTTCTAAATTGTTACTAAGACTATTTTTACAACATTGGCAAGTATAATTATCACGCTCAAATACTAATCGTCTCCAATTTATATATTCATCAGAATGTCTTATAGACTCATTTATTGGAGTAATACCACCTTTCCAACTTGGATGCCCTTCTTTTCTTTGCAATTCATGTTGACAATAGAAACACATTCTTTTATTTAAAATCATTCTAAAACTTTTGTATTGTATAATGTTTTTGTGTTTTTTGCAAATACATTTCATAGGTTTATCTATAGTTGTATATTTATTTTCTAATAATATAAAACCTTGTTGTAAATAATCCCTCTTCACTTCATCGTATGTATATATTACATGTGTGCAATTATAACAATAATACTTATCATTGTTAAGTTTTTTATATATTTTCCAACTAATAAATTTAGTACAATCACAATTAGGGTTATCACATTGAACTTGTACTTTTGCATTACTCCCTTTGCTTAAGTCTTCAACTTTAACATCAAATTCATCACCATTTTTTGTCCATTTATAACCTTTTGATTCATACCATCTTTTATTGTTTGGATTCCATTTCATTTTTACAATTTTACTTATTAATATATTTACTCACCTTTTACTTTTATCTTAAATTCTTTACCAGCTTTAAATACAGGAACCGTAGACTCTGGTATCATTCTTTTTTCTGTATCTCCTGCTTTACCTGGGTGTAATGGGACTTCTCTTGCTGCTCTTTTCCTCGGCTCAAATGTACCAAATCCAACTAACTGAACCTTTTCACCAGAAGCTACAAATTCCTCTACAGATTCTATAAATCCCTTCAAAGCCAATTCAGAATCCTTCTTAGTCAATCCTGTCTTCTCTGCTATCTTTGTTATTACTTCATTCTTATTTGCCATTTTATTTCTCCTTTTCCCTTAACAGTTTTACTGGTTTACTGATAACCAAATTTATTTATTATTTATATTTATTAATTTTGTTTTGACTTTTTTAATTTTTTATATTTTTTACACATTGCTATTTCTGCATTCTCACAACATGATTGTTGCTTACAGTCATTCATGCATTTTTGACACTTTTTAGGTATGTATAAAATTTCTTTTCTCCTCATTTAAATTTCATCTCTAAATCCTCCGACATTTATTTATTTTGTTTATTCCCCTAAAAGACTCATCTTGTTAATTGCCCTGTATCCTACTAAAATCAATACCTAAGCACACTTTTTTTAAAATAAAAATATTATCGAATCCTCTTCAACCCTAGTGATACCAACGGTTTGTGGGGTATTTCTATTTCAAACACTTTCACTACTTTCTCTCTTTTTACGCCTGTTCTCTATAGTTTTTTGTATATTGATTTCCCTGGCGCACTGCGGACAATATTTCTGCTTCGGACTCTTGTGTTCTATTCTCTTTTTGCACTTCTTACATAACTTAGTTCCTTTTAAATTATGTTTTAAATTCATATAAATTGTTTTACCAAAACAAGCCCATAATGTAGTTTTAAATCTAGTATTTTTCTCATTATATAAATACTTTACCAAAACATCTGTAACATATCTTTCTGCAATTAAACTTTTTTCTTCTTCAAAAATAACTTTGTCATCTTCAAAATTATTTCTTAATTCTTGTATTCCTATAGTTATTAATTTTTCTTTTATTTCTTTATATAAATAAATAATATTACTATCTTCAATATCTTTACTTTCCTTCTTATTCATAAAGAAAGGTTTCTTTTTATCTAATTTATTATACATATTAATAATATTAGAATTTAATTCTATTTTATTATCATACATTAGTTTTTTATAATTAAATTTACTTATTCCTAACTTTTTAAATGTAATATTTGAATTGGGAATAATATTTTCCAACTTATCCATAGTATTATTGGTAATTTGTTCAACTTGACTTTTATTTTTATCTTTGGCATATATAAAAAAATGTGGAACTTTCTTTGATGTATATTTTTTTATTATCTTGTCTATTTTCTTAGGTCTAACAGGTTTATATAATGTTTTAGCATAATCTATAGTAAAATTGTTTTCCATACATAACCATTTAATAACTTTTAATTTTTCTTCTAAATCACCATCATTACTATTCCAAATTTTAGTAATATTATTGCTAATCATACCAATATTTCCACCCTTATATGCCGAAATCAATCCTTTATAAATAGTATTTGAATTAATTTTTGTAGGTTCAGCCTTTTTCATATCATAATATAATGGTACAATATTATTATTTTCAATATTTCTTTTTGCTACTTCTATTATTGTACTATCAGCACACACAAGACTTTTATCACCATCTACATCAAACATAAGTATTTTACTTATTAAATCATGGCAACTAGTATATAAAGCATTTGTAGTAAACCATTCAGATATTTTCTCATTTACAATGTTTTTTCTAACTGCATGTTCCATATATAGATGAGGCGACCGTAAACAATCTAATTCTTTATATTCCTTAAATATTTTACAGGAAACCTCCCCATTTTCTAGCAATCCTTTAGGATTCTTGTCTCCTAAAAACAAATTTTCACAAAAAGCATATAAATCAGGTGCTATAAATGTATATGTACCATTTATTATTATACGCCCTGCTCTCCCCTGTTTTACAATACTTTTCTTTATATCTCTTATAACTTCTTTACAATAATTATCTTGTAACATCTCAGGGTATATTTTTAAACTTTTTTGAAGAAAATTCTTATTTTCTCTATATGTAGAAACCCCTAAAACTCTTAGCATTGTATCCATATTTGATCCTATGTCTTTTATATCTTTAATTGTTCGATTACTTATATTTATAAGTTCTTCATCTTTCATGTCTATTAATGTCTGTAACATTTGATAATTTATTTTTGCTTTATCAAAATTATCCTCTTCTTCATTACATTTTCCTGCTTGACAATGATATTTAATAAACTTTGTCTGATACTCAGACCATGAAGAATAATATTTATACATTTTAAACTGACTTTTTGTAAAAATTATTTGTATGTTTTCTTTTATAATATCATGTTCTTGTCCATAAATATCTACAACTGTACTATGTGTTACATCAGGATCTTCTTTGTCTGCTTTTTTAATAAATTTATCAAAAGGAAAACTGATAAGTAGTCCCTTTACCCAAGGTAATCTAATCATCATATTTTTTTTACTAAAAGATGGCAATATCATACCACATCCATCAGTATGAGGTACAGGAATTTTAATATTTTTTCTACGTTCTATTTCGTAATTTTTATCATTTATAAAATCAACCGTACCTTCAACATCTGTTTCCATATCTGAAACAACAATAGTTTTATTAATATCAAAATTTTCTATTATATCAGTAGCTGAATTATTCAATGCAGTATACGCTAAATACTTATTTACATTTATACCACCCTTAGCATTTATATGCTCAAGAGTCAAACCACAAGTTATAGTATTAGAATATTTTTTTAATAAATTCTCTTTTATATATACTGTTTTTTTCTTTCTTATCTGTCCTGCACTTGCAGTTAAACATATGTATTTTTCTCCATTATATATAAATCCATTCTTCACAATATCTTTTAGTACATCAAAAAAATATGCAGTTACAATTATTAAATCTGTAGATAAACTATCTATAGGTATATTCAAAACTCTTGTTAATGTTGATTCAAAGATAGAAACTATATTGTATTTATTAATTTTTTCTTGTCGTAAAATTCTAATATCCTTATTTTGATTAAATAAATCCTCCAATTCTTTTTTTCTTACTTTTATTCTCTTATTATTACGAGTATAATACCTTTTTACTTTATTTAAATATAACTTATTTTTTTCTTTTGCCGAACGCTTAATTATAGATTTTAATAATCTTTTATATGTGTACAACTTACTCAGTTTCTTATATAATTGAACTTCCTCTTTATTATAAAACGCACCAGTATCTATACTATATATATGTATTTGTTTATCTAAAGCTATGATAATTACCCCCTAATTTTGTTAATTTTCCAAATATTTAAAAATTTTATTTTTTAAAAGTTTCCTTAGTTCAAATTGTATATCAGTCTTCAAACATATTTCTTTTAAATTACTGAATTTATAATTATATATTTTATATCCTAGCTGTTTAATAATATCAATAGAGTCCTTGTCATTGTTAATTAAACAACTCGGTTTTTCCTTGCCATGACCACAACAACATCCTTTTGTTATAACTCTATTATCCACCAAAAATTTTATTTCTTTACCTATGCAAATATCTGTCATTATTGTCTCTTTATCAAAAATTTTTTGCTGCTTCTCATTTAATTGTATAACATATAAATCTATTTCTGGACTTCCAGCACATAAATTACATATTAAATTCTCCAAATTCTTAATCTCCTCTTATATAATTATTTATTTTTATTAATTTGTTTTCTCTAAAACCAATAGACAGTTAGAATCTGGCAATTGAATTTTGTTAAGATCATTATCAAAAAATTCTATTCTATCAATTAAATTATTCGCATATCCCTGTTGGAGATAAGTATCAAATTTAATTATTTTTAGTTTTTCTCCAAATAATTTTTTTATGAAAGATTTATATCTAGACTTGCTGAAATACCCATACTGTTCTTGTACTTCACAAGCATAAGATTCATATCCCCATGTATATGTATATAAAAATTCCATTGCATCATTTTTATAAGTGGTTATTGTATTATTAGTATCATCAGATAAATAAAAAATTCGTCTTCCTTTGAAATCTTTCACATATTGCTTAAAAAAAGATATTCCATCTCTATCTAAAAATTTAATTTTTACTAAACTATTATTTTCTCACATAATCCCATCTCTAATGATAATCCTACCATTCGGTTTTAATATTTGATATGCTATACTAAATATATATCTTATGGTATCATAATTGAACTTTTTATTTTGCCATTCTGTATAAGAAAATAATTCATGAATTACTGAACAAAATATTAAGGTGTCTATACTATTTTCCTTAAAATATTGATTTAAATATAATCCATTACCCTTAAACACATTCCACGAATGTCTCTGAATTTCTTTCTTTAACTTTAATGTATTTATAACCCTATCGGAAATATCTATACCTGTTAAATTACAGTTATAATTACTTTCTATTAAATTTAAATTGATTCCACTTCCGCAACCAACTTCTACTATATTTTTTCCACACAGATATTTTAATATTTTTTGTTTATCATTTCTCCCAGATTCTTCATTTAAAAATTTCTGTTTCTCATCAAATACATTCATATCTCATATGCTCTCTTTCTATTCTTATCTAACTTACTTATATTTATCATACCTACACCCCTAAAAACCCGATTTTAAGAATCAAGGAATACCAACGTTTTTGGATACCGTATTTTCACAAATTTGCGATTTAAGCCCCTTGAAATTCTAAAGAGGTATAGTTGTATACCTAAAAATTTAAATGCCTTAAATCGGCTCTATGAAGGTTAAATTTTTAAAGTATATATATTTATATATACTTTTTTTATCATTGTAATGATAATTTCTTTTCCAATTCTCTCACTTTAGCTGACAAATATTTATTCTCAGTTCTTACTATGTCGTTTTCCTTATTGACTTCTGCTACCTTCTTTTTTATGTTTTTATATGTATTATTTATCATCTCATCCATATTAATTTTGTTCTCTTGTTCTTCTTTGTATATCTTCATTCTTTTATTAATATTATTAAGTTTGTTTGTTAATATTTGATTTTGTTGTTTTATCATTGTATTTGTAAAGTTTAATTTATTATTATTATCTATTAATTGCTTGATTTTACCTTGAATCATTAAACATAAGCTTGTCCCTCCCTCTCTCTTCTTATCTTTTATATGTAATACTTTAGCTATGCGTTCTAATTCTGTTGACATTTATTAATTTCTCCTCTCTTTTTATTTTTTATCTATTAATTTTATATTATTTTCCTCTCTCTCTATTCCATCTCTATATTCTATGTCCTGCGGAGGTGTGGAACAAGCAGCAAGATACATTTGTAGCGTAGCGTTAAGCAAATGTATCTCTGTTCCACCATTTAACCCTTTTTATTATACGACTACTATTTTTATTAATTACGTATTATCGTAGACTGTCATAAGAATTAAGAGGAGGAAATAGATTAATATGCCCATAAACATAGTAATAATCAACATTCTTTTAATATTTTAATGGTCGTGTTTTGTTGCTAAAATGCCATTTTTGGTCACTTTTTGTGGGAGGCTAATAAATATACACGTTTCAAGCCATCCGTCTTGTGAAAATATTTAGATATCTTTGCAAATATCAAATAAAACAAATAAATATTTTAAATCATTAACAACTCTATTTCTGTAAGCAAATAAAGGATTAACTAAAATAATACTAGATTTATATTCAGGTTGATCTTGCAAAGTCATGAATAAACTATATCCATAAAATTTTATACCATAAAAATAATATTTAAATCTACCAATATTTTTCTTATTATAACCCACGATATTAATAATATCTTCTATATGTAATATATCTATTTTTTCTTTGCATGTTTCTTTGATATTGTTACATAATACATTATACTTCCAATTGATATAAGGAATTAATTTATAAGCCATGGCTAATTTCTTAGGTCTTTTATAATTACTTTTATATAATTCTCTAGTAGCATTTATATAAATTCTAGTATAATTTTCTAATTTGTTACCCGTTATACTTTTATAATTAATTTCTTTCCCTCTCCAAAAGTAATATATATTTATTTTATACTTATCATTTATTTCTGTTAGCAAATTATTTGATATAATATTATTAAAAAATTTTTTGAATGCAGTATCCCCCATTTTTAATAAATTTTGCATTTCTTTTTTAGTAATATAAGTTTTATTATTATCTAAAATCAAATATCCATTACTTTTAGTGAATGTCCCTAGATATATGTATCTAACTAAATCATTGTCTGATAAAATCTCTTCTAGTTCATTTACTGATTTATATAGGAAGAATATAAAATTTCCCATATATGCTGATTGTATTGTCTTAAATTCTTCAAACTCTTTAGATCTTCTTATCCCCTCTTTTTTCCGTTTTACATCTTCTATCTCATCAATATTAAAATTTTCATTTATTATTTCTCCTGTATCATTATCAATAACTGTACATTTCTTACTCATTTTTAATTATCTCCTTATTTTTATTAATTTTACTATCACTAAAAATATGAATATTTTCCTTACAACATTATATTATCATATTCTATATGAAATGTCAACATATTTTATTAATTATATTTCATAAATTTTATATATTTAAATATAGAAGATAGTTCTATATTTAAATATATAAAGGTGGAAAAATTGCCTATGACTAATTAAAATATTTCTCATCTATATCATAATAAGGTGGTTTCATTCCTTTTATTAGAAATCCTTTTATATTTTCTCTAATACTATCATGTCTTAATCGTATATCAAATAATCTTAATAAAGCTTTTATATATTCTATACGATCTTGTTTAACATAAGTATCTACCTCATTTTCATCAAATCCTACATTCAATAAAGTAGTTATAATCTCTTCTTTCTTATTATATTTGTTCAATCCATAATAATCTTTTTTTGCTTCTTTAATGTATTCCTTATAGGCATTTTTTCCACCTTTTATATCTTCAAATATACAATATATTCCCTTCTTGTCGGATAAAAAACCATTCATATATTTCCTTTCTATCAATTCTTTACAAGCCTTCCTTATATATCTATTTTTTTCTTTATTAGGCATGGGCTTCTCTTCCACCGATATGGGGTTTAAAGGTATTCGTTCATATAGGGTTGTATAATTAAAATATACATAAGGTCTTTTATCACAATACCAACCTTCAAATAAAGTGAACAACCTCTGAGATACATCTTGTTTCAATGACATAAGCATATCTAAAGATATAATACGAAAATATCCAGTTCTCATATTTTGCAAAAAGAACTTATTAATAGTTACTTTATTGTATTCTTTGATTTTTCTCGGAGACAATCTACTTTTACCTTTACCAAGTTCACTGTATTCATACATATCATATTCTTCAATAATATGAAAACCTTTCTCCTGAGATTCAATATACTTTTTATTGTTAGCGTCATATATTCCACCAGTATATAGACTGGTTATAGTACAATTGGCTAATTTTCTGATAGATTGTTTTATTCTAGTACCTGCACTACCACCACAACTCTTATATCTTAATATTTTTGAAATCTTTGAAATTGTATAATTGATTTCAATAGGCATATTATATTCTTTTTTATCATAATTATATTCTATAACTTTATTTTGTTCAGAATATAATTTCTGTAGTGCTGCAAGTACTTTAATATCAAATCTTGTTAGCATATTATATCCATCTGTCATAGATATCTTTATACCTCTAAGTTTGTTTTTTCCATCTTTCCATTTTACAATTATAGTACCTACGTCTCTTTCTTTGCCTATAGGTGCTAGTGGTAGCAACAACCAGTTTAATTCCATAATCATGCCATCAAGGTTTATTTCTATTTTTTTTCTTCGTTTGGTCTTTTTAATCACAATTTGTTCACAGCTGATATCCTGTAAAAAAGAAGTCTGTTGTATATTATCCACATTATCCACATCCTATCTCCTGTTGATAACTATATCGTTTTATTTTGTTATAGGCATTTTCTCCACTTTATTATCGGCATATTTTCCACCTAAAAGTATATTTATATACAGTTTTATCCACAAACTCATAGGCATATTTTCCACTTTATTATCGGCATATTTTCCACCTACATTATATATGAATTATATATACCATGCAAGTTAAGGATATATTCTTTTTTCGAGTATAACTAGTATATTACTGAAGTCTATGACATTTTTTTTTGTAGGTCTATAAATAGTATAGAAAAGAATAAAATGAACCTCTTTCTACTCTATTCTATTCTTGTTTTTACAAAAATATGCTATTATAAAATAAAAAACTAGATATATAGAATTTTAAAATCTTATATATCTAGTTTTAAACCACTTTTAATAATTAAGTATAAAAAACCTACTATGACTATAGCTATTCTCTACAAATTCTTTGCCTAAGGACCAAAAAAGTTTTTAATACTATTAAGTATACCTTCCTTTTTATTTCGTTGCTTTCTACTAGTAATTTCACCAGAAAGATACTCTATTTCTTTAACTAGCTTTTCGTTTTTTTCTTGATTCTTTAAATTAGAAGAATTTATTTTCTTATCTAATGATTCAGCAATTTTTTTAATTTCTTCAATGTTTAAATTTTCTTCTTCTTTACCTTCAGTTATTTTTTTTTGATTCTCTATAATAGATTGATTTTGTATATTCATATTATCTAATTTTGTATTTATTTTTTCTAATGCATCACTCATTGTGTTTATTTTTTTATCTTGTGATTTTAATATTTGAACCAAAATAGGTAAAATAGATTGTTCTGGTAAGATATTTTTCCTTACGACGAGAGAATCTTCATGTTCGTTTAAATATTTTCTTGTGTCTTCAATACTTAAATCTTTATCTATATTCAATCTTCTTATTTTCTTTAAATTTTGAACGTCAATGTCATCAAATAATTGATATTCCCCAATGGATTGAATCTTTAACAAATCACTAAATTTTTTGCACCAAAATACTACCGTAGGCTTGTCTATATTTAAAATATTAGCTATATCCTCTAAAGAATAATAGTTCATGTTTTTACTATGATTGATCTCTGTATAATCTGTATCTATAAAGGATTTTTCATTATTTATATTCATAAGATTTTCCTCCATATTAGTATAGAAATATAATTAATAATATTTCTATACTAAGCAATTTACTTATAATATATCAAGCAAATTCTTTTTCATAATCTTTTTCATTTTTTTATTGACAGATATATCTTCATCAGCTCTTTCTCCTTTAGTAATATCTGTTTTGATATTACTTATAACTGTTTTGTTGTCTGAATTTATGGGAGTAGTAAACTTTTCAAAATCTGTGTCTTTTTTATTTGATTTTTTAAGTCGATCTGTTAATTCCTCGTTAATTAACTGAATAGAAAGATATGGAGGCAATAATCCAGTTAAAATTAATAAATTATCATCTTCATTGTACCCATAATAATTTTCTTCGTTAAATTCATATTTTCTTAAGAAATCTTCAATTTTATAATTCTTATCATTAATCGAAATACCAAGATATCCACATCTGATTTTTTTATTTCCTTTATCATCTATTTTTATCATTTCTTTATCAGCAGTATATATCTTGGCTAAAATACTGTTTTTGTCTGCCATTTCTATAGCTTGGTCAATATTTTCACATCCTGAAGGTAAATCATATATAAAACTGTAACCATGAGAATTTATTATATTGCCTAAATTGCCGTTATCAAACTTAGTACCATTAACATCAGGAATACTAAATATTTTATCAAACAAAATAGCGAAATTCTTATTTATCTCATCTTCTTTTAATGTTCTACCATTAATCATATTGTTGTTGTCTATAAATAGCATATTATTTATACATTTGTAAGTCATAATTTCATTCCATGTTTCACGTGCGTTTTTAAGTATAATAGATGGTGAATTTAAATCAGGTAGTATACCTATAATATTTACTGTCTTGTTAAATTGGCCATCATTTTTTAAATTGTCAATTGCTCTTAATAAAATTGAAGCTGAAGAACTCCCACTTCCTCCTCCTAAACTAAAAATTATAAATATAGTGGATTGATCATACTCTAATATAGTTTTCACCATCAGTGCCAACTTATCTTGAGCAAATATTTTACCAGTTTCTCTATCTCTACCTGTTCCATTATTTAATGAAGTACAAATATAATTTTTAGTTTTAGAATTAAATTTTTTTAAGTTTTTCATATCTGTTTTGGAACTATTAACGAAAAATCCTTCGAACAACGGATTTACTCTCATTATCATATCTGTAATTTTATTGCCTGCTCCACCATGTCCCATCAAAAGTATATCATCACGATCCATTTATTCTTCCTCCTTATCCTCTTCCGATTCTTCTTCAGGAATATATTTATATGCACTGTCTATATTTAGTACATGTTCATTTAAAAATTTGATACCTTTTTCAGATAAATAATAAGTGTCGGCATTACCAATCTTATAACCTTTAAGTATGTAATTTAATGATAATAGTCTTTTTACTCTTCTTACAATTGTATAATAAGTAATATTTTGTTTTTTTAAAATAAAATTATGTAACTCTTTTATTTTAATAGAATATAAAGCATCCTCCTTTTTATATGAATACATATAATGTAACATACTTATATCTATTTTATCTATTTCAGTTTTTAAACCTTCTATATGCTCTATATTGTTATTTGTATTTTGCACTATATCAGACAAAACTTAATTACATCTCCTTTCATAATAGATTTTATATCATTATATCACCATTTGGATATTATTACAAGTATTTATTTTAATTATATAATTATGTGTAATATTCTTTATTACATATTCATGAGTAGTAATAATTAGAATTGATTATAAATATATAATAATAGCACACATTACTACTTAATTATAATTAACCTTAATCATTTAATTATGCCACTAACTAGATTATTCTTTATACTAATGTGTAGAAATTAGTAGTATTTATAAAATAATATAAAAATTAATACACATGTATATTATTTTATACTAAGTACTACTAATTAATATGTATTTGTAATATCTGTATTTTATAACGTAGAATATAAGGAAATAACTACTTATCTATTAATTTTTCTGAACTTTTATATCATTTTTTATCGATAGGTTAATATTTTTTTATAACGTTGATTTTTGTGTTTAAATTGGCAAAAACACTACTATAATTGTGATTGCAATAGGTTCATAGTATTAAATTTTTATTGTATATTTAGTAGAAGGGAAGTCTTATAAACATTGATATAATACTATTCTTATCGTTATAAAATTTTATTTTTATAACGTGAAAATAGCAGTATTTTGATGGGATAAAAATTTAGGTATGAATTATATATTTTTAAAACTTGCAAATCCTAAAAGATGTGCAAATTGATGTGTTCGGGAAATTCTGGAAAAAATCAAGGCGGGTAAAATTGTAAAACAACCCCCCTACATCATCGAACGCCATTAAATATATAGTTTAATGGCGTTCAGCTAACATTATGTGGAAGTGATGAATATAAATGTAATAAACTAATGATTTTAAACCAATTTTTTATATTTTTGGACAACAGGCACAGAGAATAAATAAATATATTGATTGTCTTATAAAAATTTTAAAAAAGTTATTTTTAAAAAAATGAAATGTAGAATTTTAAAAAATTCTTTTTTCTGAAAAATTTACAGATGTATGAATAAACCACGTATTTCCCTCATTCTTCAACTGTATATATACGATATATACAGTATATACAATTAAATACAATGAAATAAATTGCAAAATTAATAAAATAAAACTAGAAAATTTGTCCTAAAAGTGCTATAATATAAGTATACCAATTAAAGGAGAATGATATTAATGAAAACTATAAATATAATGACTGAAGCTGAGAACGTATTGAGAGAGTCTATATTTAAACTTGATATGCATTTTGGACACAATAGCACGTATTCTGAACTGTTGTCGGATGATACATATACAACAGTACAGGAAAAACTCCAATATCTATGTGACACTTTGACAATACAGATAGAAGAACTATACGAGGATGAAGCAGAGACAAAAAAATTTCTAATAAATATAAAAAGTAAGCTTCAAGGATATATCTAATCGGATATATCCTTTTCTATGTACTTCTTTATTTTACATCGTCCATATGACTTTTATAACCACTACCAAAATTAAAACAGGTATAACCACTCTACTAATATACAAAATTGCATTTGTGCCACGATATGAGCCATATAACCACATATGGTATAATATACAGTATATATAGATGTTGTATTCTCTCTATAGCATCCAAATACATATATAAAATAAATAGTAATACCACGTAAAAAAGAGAATAAGCGAGCAAATGAAAGATATATGAATCTAATCTATATTAAATAAATAATATAACCGTTCCTCCGCCTTGCATACAACTATATTATAGAATATAATATAGTTGTAATAAAAAAAGAAGCAATTAAGTGAGGACATAATAATAAATTAAAAAACTTGAATAAAATTAATAAAAAAGCTTGACAATTTGAGATAAACTATAGTATAATAAATATAATGAAAGAATTAATAAAACATCTACAGGGTAATGACAAAGGACAAACAAAGTATTAGACATGCATCACAGGAGAGACAAAGCCAAACATTCAAGATCGACACAAACATAACACTACATATCTAATACCTAGAATGATAGGCAACAAAATTAATAAAAATGACATTGATTTTCTAATTCAATTACTCGATTTTTGGAATTAGAAATAGGCAAAAACTTGCAAATGGTAGCTTAAGCATGATCAGACACAGAACTGAACATGATGGGTATAAGGCTTGATATACTAGCATTGAAACGAGGATCAAGCGTGTCGGGGAGAGTATGCAAGTAACGACCTTAACAGGTCGATAAAAGTAGCTGAAATCAAATAAAGGGTATTTGTAAGGTTACATATAAATACGTGGATCAAGGATGCACAGGACAATTTACTTACAGATATCAAACAAAATTAATAAAAATACATTCTTAAAATGTTTATATATTTAAATACATTCTTTATATCATTATAGGAAGAGAATTGATTTAATGACATCTATGTGATCGCTTCATGTATGAGTACCGTGTGGGAAAATGACAAGCGGTTAAACTATCGATAAGACAAAATAAAAGAGAAAAAACAGACGTTGTGAGTCCATTGTGTGCCTCGGTGAATGAGTATCTTTTATAGAGTCGACCTTAACAGATCGATTCTTTTTCTATTGATGATATTACATTTAAAATTTAAATAGAGTATATTATAATTAATTTATAATATATTGTATTTAAATTTTATTTTAAAAGGATGTGTTAATATGAATAAAAATATTATTTTTACAAAAGCCGAGATCAATACACTTGGTGGTATATTGTTGAACGATATAGCACAGTTAGATCCAAGTATACCAGATGAGGACCTAGAATTTTATATAAATCTCCATAACAAAATAACAGGAGACGATCTTACCGTTCAAAACGTGAGAGAAAGTATATTCCCACAAGCTGGAAAAACTACTTCTCTCAAAGAAGATGAAATTGATCAGTATGGATCGTATGTAGATCCATACTAAAATTTATATATTGATAAAGCACATCATCAAAATTTGGTGTGCTTAATTGAATATATAAATGAAATTAATAAATAATTAAGGAGTGTATAAACATGATAAAGACAAAACTAAACAAAATTAAGGAAGCTACAAACAACGCTATGGAGAAATGGATTATATCCGACATTCTGCACGAGTGTCAGAATCTTGATGATGCTGAAACACTCAGTTATATGAAAGATATTGCCAATTATGGTTGTTCAAGTGGTACAGTTTCCAGTCTGATCTATTACAATCAAACTGAAGCATTCTTTAGAAATTTCTCGATTCAAATTCTTGGAATGGTGTCAGAATTTGAATGTGATTCCATAACAGATCCCAACGATCTGGCATGGCTTGCATATGAGAACACTGTACAAAAGTTGCTTGAAGAACTAGAAGGAACACCAGATCAAGAATTCGATCTGGTAAAAATAGCATAAAAATTTATATACTTATAGAACACATCTATATTAATTACAGGTGTGTTCAATTAAATATATAAATTAAAACAAAATTAATAAAGGAGTGTATCATAATGCCAAAATTAAATAGTATTAAGCAGTATATCAAAGAACAACTTGTATCTAGAGGGCTTGATCAGTATGGGCAGATCCGTATTGATTTTTCTGGACTCTGCACCGAAGCAGAGACAAAGGCAGCAGCCAATGCCTTGAGATTCGAGACATATCCAGCAGAAGGGCAAGGATGCTTTTGGTTGTTTTAGAAGCTTCAAGGTACTTCCAGATCGTTTCCACCTTAACAGGAAGCGATCCCCATAAAATAAATAAAAAAAGCAGGTGATCAAATTTCATTACATTTTTATAAAGATGCTGGAACGAACGATCTATTGAGAAAAAGCGGATTACACTGTGATCGGCTTTTTCTCAATGTCTATCGTGGTAAAAAATTATATCAATATTGTATCGGATCGGAGATATCATTGGACAATTCAGTACGAATGATCCAATGATTAACAAATGGTTTTTGTTTGCAGGTTGTACCATAACAAAACAACTTGTATTCCATAAGAAAATAATTAATAAAAATGGCCTTAACAGGCCTTAAAAGGAGTGTATTATAAATGAAAAATGTAAGAATTATTAATCTCACACCGCATACAATCAATATCATGTTAGAAAATGGAAGGACTCTCGACATTCCTCCGTCTGGAACAATTGCCCGTTGTAAGACGGGTAGGGAAAAAATTGGGACAGTAAAAACTATAGACGAAAAAGATCCATGTGCGAACTGTTTGCAAAGTGGCCAGGACTCTACAAATTGCGATCTGGCTATATCACCAGACATTTTCGGGGATAGTAGCAGGGGACAATGTCCAAATATTACAGTACAGATTCCGATCAATCGTACTGTATTTGGGGACATTGAAAACCTACCAGAGCCACAACCCGATACAATATTTGTGGTGTCCTCTATTGTTGCCCAAGCTGCCCAAAATAGGGATGATTTATTTATCCCTGATGATACTGTACGAGATGAAAATGGCAGAATTATTGGCTGTCGAGCATTAGCACGAATTTAAAAAAAATAGGGGTTCTAGATCATTTTTCCCCTTAACAAAAAAGTGATCCCCATGCAAAAAATATAAAATTAATAAAAATGTTTCACGTGAAACATTAATAAAAGGAGAGCGTATTAATATGAAAAATGAAAAGAATGTACAATTCTATGAGATCAACAGTGATACTTCATTGAGTCAGTGGGGGAACTTGATCCGCCTTAACATGGAGGATTTTGAATTCTCTATGTTTGTTGACAAGTGTATCGGTATATATACAAAGGAGGATTTATTGAAGCTGAAAACTTCAAACTTTGATGTATTCAGCACCGATGATTATATTGACGAGGATAAATTCAAGGGTTATTATGCAGTGGTGAATCTGTTTGATTTTGAGGAGCTTCATAACCTATTCACAAATTATTGGGGGGATATTGAGGATGAGGATCTAGCAGAAGCAGGCTACACCCGGGAAAAAGTCATTCAAATATTGCAAAACAATATCATAGATACCTTTGACTATGACTTGATCACGTTGCCATATTGGGACGGATCAAATTGGGATAAGTTATATATCTATGATTCTTTAGACTTTTACAATTGCCATGTGGATGCTGCTGCCGATGGATTAAGCTGTCTGGAAGAAGCAGATCATTCTGACCTTAACAGAATGATAGAAATAGAGTATTGCAAGGAGAAAACATATAGCAATACTTTATATAAGACACCAAGCGGAAAATATTACCTCAAAGAAGACAGCTTCTGGCAGGGTGAATATTCGAATATATTCGATATATTCACAGAAGTAGAAGAATCGGAACTTCCTGAGATACTCAAAGAAAAATTCAGATATTCCAAAAGAGAAATAGACGACTTTTTCAAGAAAAAAGTTGCCATAACAGCATAGTTAAATAGGTCTAAGAGGCGATCCTTGAACTAAAAGCCTCTTCCAAACTAAAATTAATAATTAAAAAAATTAAGGAGATGTATTATAATGAAATATGTAAATAATTCTTTAACTATAACGGAGTTTAAGAGACAGGGTAACAAACGACCAGTAAAAATGTTATTTATAAAAATTGGCAAATATTATATGGTTGTCAATGATGCGGATATAAAAAGATATGTAAAAAATGCAAAAGAAACCTTAACAACAATAGAAAGGATGAATATACCAGATTATGACAAAGTCTTTTTAGTTCACGAAGCCATCGAATTAGTTCCTGAATGTTTTGAAAAAACATTCAATAAATATCAAAACGGTAATTATCATTATCGTTTTGATGTAAATTTAATATTGTCAAAAGACGAAAGAGAAAAAATATCAGAAGTTTTAAAAAACTGGAAGGAGGGAATAACAGGAACATATAAAGAGAGAAACGGATTCATATATAATATTTATACAAATATATTATATGAAGATGGTGAGGACCAAAATTGGAAGGACGGAAGTTATAAATTGTTAAAAACCATATAACACAAGTCGATCGGGCGACACTAAACAGACTTCAAGCCCGATGCGTTGCATACTATTTTACCTATAGTATGCAAGTAGTATAAAATTAATAATTATAAAAAATGGCCTTAACAGGCATTAAAAGGAGTGTATTCAATTGATGATAGGAGGTAATAATTTAAAACTAATAAAAATAATATCTTAAATGGTTTTTAAGGTGGTTTTGACCATAACAAAAACTACCTTCCATACGAAATTAATAAAAAAGATTTACAATTTTAAAATTAAAGGAGTGTATTATAAATGAAATTTCAATTAAAAATAACTAACGGGTACGATATCAAAGTAGAGGGAATGGAGGCAACAAAATTATTGTCGCAATTTGGAATTAATGATAATTACGTTGCCGGTGATGGAAGTATAGTTCTCTATTTCAATAAAAAGGAAGTAGAGAATTCAAAATTGTTGAGTATATTATTTGAGTCTGCAAATAAGGCTTATCTATATAATTCATTATCAAAAGAAAATAAATTAAATGAACTTATAGATATGAAAAAATTATATTTATATCAGCATCCCACTTCATTTGACCTAGAACAAAGGTACGACAAAGATCAAAGAGGATATTTTCTAAAAGACAATGCCAAAGAAATTTTTTATAAAATATTTAATAGCCTTATAAATGAAAAAATTTATGTTTTTAATAATATCCCAAATGAAGGCATTGCGGGTTATATTAAAAAGGGGATATTCGAAACTCCAAAAATAACTTTTAAAAAAGCGGGGTTATTTGGGATAGATAACTTAGAAGATTGGAAAAGATTTTTATCAAAAATAAATACTTTATATCCAGACGAATCTAAAAAAACCAAACAAGAATTTCACGAATTAGAAAAAGGATATGTAGAATTACAGAGGTATGTCGAAACACTAAAATTTGATATACCCTTAATGTTAAGTTCGCAAG
This sequence comes from Clostridium sp. MT-14, assembly GCF_042436595.1. Taxonomy (NCBI): domain Bacteria; kingdom Bacillati; phylum Bacillota; class Clostridia; order Eubacteriales; family Clostridiaceae; genus Clostridium; species Clostridium sp. MT-14. Next base: position 103,480 of record NZ_JBHMIY010000003.1, on the reverse strand, counting down.
AAGATGAAATTAAAAATAAGAAAAAAGAAGTATTAAAAAGGTACTTCTACGAAAAAAAAGACTTCAATAGCCACGAATGGATCAGGTTCTATGAAGATGAAGAAGGACAGCCAAATGTCGAATGGGCTGAAGGTTGCCATGATCGTGGACTTGGAGGACTTGAGAACTTCGAGAATAGAATAGAAGAAAAATATGGGAAAGACAAAGAAAGTGTACCATATAGATTCTATATGGTACATGATGATTTAATGAGGCTAAAAATGAATTTACCAGCTAGAAAAGTAATAAATACTGGTAAAATATGTAACCTCAACTATTTATTAAAAGCAAGAAAAGATCAAATAAAAAACTGGTTAAACAGTCAAAGTAAAAACAACTTTTATCTTCCGAAAAATAAATTTTGGTTTTCAGTAGCAGATAGAGAAAATGCAAATTTTCTCTATCTAGATGACGGCATAGGAAATGATGAGGATGATTTTTACTATGACTTAGTCACAGTGGAATTTGAAGAAAAACAAGTTGCTATACCTGTACCAATTTTAGCGGAAGCATTGAACGTACAGAGAAAAGATATTTATTATTGTTTTCCGGAAGGAAAACGCAATAATAGAAATGAAGTAGAATTTATATAAATTCTACTTCATAGTTTTTCCAGACGGTTTTCACCTAAAAAAACCGTCCCCATTTGAATTTTGAATAAGGAGGTGTATTTATAATGTTAAGCCAAAGAAGCTGAGAGCATAAAAGGAAATGTATATATTGTTAAAGTAGATAACAACATAAAAATTATAGTTAGTAAACCAGGATTTTCAGAAGATTTTTTAAAAGATGATAATCTAAATTATGATGAAAATTTAATAATAGGATTGACACCAGATGAAATATTAAAAGAAGATCATGGAATATATAATCATTGGGAGACTAATGTTAAAAATATTATAAATGCTATTAATAAGGATTATAGAAGTTATAATTTTATAAATTAATAATAATTAAGGAGTGTTAAAAATGGAGACTATCAAAGAAAAATTAAATAATGGTAATATTATAGAATATAAAATAATAAATGAAACTGCTTATCATGCCGATACAGATAAAAAAGTTATTGACATATTGGAAAATACAAGAATGAGTAATCAAAGAATCAGATTATTTTACGGTGACATAAAAACAGGTAGAGACTGGATGGAAGAATATGATACAATAGGATATATCGGCAGAAGTACAGGAAAAATAAAAATTCCCTTACTAGTAAAAACTAATAAAAGTTATGGGGGTGGAGCAATACTCGATGATTGTATTGTAAAAATTACATTAGATAAAAAAATCATATATCAGCATCCAAAATATCACTTGCCAAAAATAAATATATTAGATGCTGTAGAATCATTAATAAAAGATGGATATAAAACAAGCGTATTTGCTGGCAATAAGAACATAGCCAATTTCAGAAAATCATTTCAAGCATATCATTATAAAGATTTTCTAAAAGGGAATCGTAATAGAATTTAAACAAAATAAATAATAATATTATACCATAACAGATCCACTTATGGTATAATATTAATAAAGGAGTGATCAGATTGAAAAATGAAAAAAGTAAATTAGAATTCTTAAAGCAGTATGAAGATGATATAATAAAAAAGAGAGACTATTATTTTTATAAAGTTGACGATCAAAAAGCATTACATGATATGAATACTATATTAAAAACTATCAAGGATATAAAAGATATTCTTGATATAGAATAGGGGATATAAAAATGACTAACAAAGAAATAAGGGATAATTATTATAGTAAATTAATGAAGAAATATAATGAATATGACTTATATATTTTAGTTGAAAAACTCACTAATAAAGAGAACGAAATCAGAGAAAAATTAGAATTAAATTGCTTATAAAATATATAGATGGAGATATATTTGAATAATGCCGGGGATTTTTCCCGGCGAATATAGAAGGTATGTAAAATTGAAAGAATGGTTCGAATTATGGAAAAAAGAGATAAGAAAAGACTATAAGAAAGCTGAATATAGTGGAAACTATGAGGATTTTTATAGAAATTGGCATAATAATTATATTGATTATTGTGCAGAAGCAGAGGAAAGTGGTATAGATTATAGGCAATTTATAGATGACATTCAATCGTTATTAAAATAAGGTTTTTATCGTGGCTTTACCTTAACAAAACCACGTACCATATATAATAGTAATGAGGTGATTATAAATGAATGATGCAAAAATAATGGAACTTATCAACGATGAAGTGTCTAACAGAGGTCTTGATGATTTAGGTAGAATTCAGATTGATTTTACTGGATTTGACTTTGATGATGTGTATTATGTAGCCAATAAAATGGGATATCTAATACAAGTAGAGGGAAACAGCGGTAAAAATATTGTACAATTATCAAGAAAAGAGGGGAAATTTGATGTTGACGACGTAATCAGAGATATTTATAAAATTGCTAATGGTAAAGAATGTATTATTAATGTCGATTATGATTCTTACCCTCGTGTTATTAAATTGTCATCGGCAACTACTGATACGACAATTTTTGATGTCATGAGGAATATTAAAAAATTAAAGTTCTCAAAATTTCCAACTGACGATGAAATCAAAGAGGGTATTAGAAATGCTTTTGGGGATTATGAATTTGACGGGGAAACAGAGGTCGCAGTTGAAAAAACAAGAACTAGACCTTATGATTATGCTGCTTGCATAGATACAACAGGAGCAGCTGAGATAAGTATAACAATTGACTGGGAACACTCCAAAGTTGAAGATGTTGATATAGGATAAATTAATAAGGAGGAATAAAGGTAATGAAAATAAAAGAATTATTAAGAGAGAATGATCAAAGGTATTTTGAAGCAAGTGCCGAAGATCATAAAGTGTTATTTTACGTCTATGAATTCGATCATTCCTATACAATGCAGGAAATAGAAGACGGATTCAAATACGCAGCACTACCAGAAGAGGGGATAACAAACGGGCCATTGCTTATATATCAATTAGATATGTATAAATTTGGTAGTTTTTTAAAATCCATGTATATGAGTATATGGGACTACTTAACGTTTATAAAGGGAATTAATAATGCCCCAAAAGCTTTAAAAATGGCTTTTATAAATCAAAAAAACTACCATTTTTATATAGCTTGTGAAAGTAATGATAATGATAGTATGATTACACGTAGAAATATGCAAATAGTAGAAAAGTATGTCGCTACCATAACAGACGAATTAAGAAAGCTTCTGCATAAAGATTTTAGCCATGTAGAAGCTTATTATTAAAAATAATATTAATAAAATGGAGGTTTTAATATGAAATTTAAAAATAAAAATGAATTAATAGACTTTATAAGAAAGCAAACAAATATATCACTTAAAAATAATAAAAATGACATAAACAATAATAAAAGGAATTTATTGTATACAAAAATAGATATAAATAATAAATATTCTATATTGTCACTATTAGAAGAATATAATATAAAATATGAAACACATCTTAATGATTTTTATTGGATTCATATTAAATAAATAATAAATGGGGGTTTTATAATGAATAAAAAAGATATATCGTATAAACAATTTATTGATATGGTTAGAAATGCAGGATCAGAAATGACTGTTGAACAAATAGCTAAAATGGGAGAAGAAGCAGAGAACAAATTTAATATAAATAAAGACTCTTTGATGTTTCTTCTTCTAAGTGGTAACAAAGAATTTAAAGAATGGTTGTTTAATCAAGCGTCCATTCTTTATAATAATAAAATAAATAAATAGGAAGGGTAACCATGCTAGTATTAGATAAAAATCCAAAGATAACAAAGTTGTGGAAACAGATTAAAAATATAGACATAAAGTTAGATATATTAGATGCTCAGTATTGGGATATTCAGAATCATAGAAAAAGTCAAGGACTAAGTCTGGCTATATATAGATGTACCGATCCAGAGGCTATGCAGCTTATTTCAATAGATAACAAAACAAAAGAATTAGAAAGACTTCAGGATCAACTGCTTAAAGAAAAACGGGACGAATCTGACCGGCAATGGAATAAGCAATTATGCAAATTAATAAAATTGTATGGTGGAAAAAAATATAAAATAGAAATAAATAATAAAATTGTTGCCATAACAGATAATTTTCACGAGACTATCAAAAGCTCAAAACCTACAGATAAAATAAAAGTTAGTAAATTAATTTATTGTCATATGGAAAAAATACTTCCATATGAAATAACTATCTATTATAGGAGAATTAGAGAAGATCAAAAATCTGAGCAAGTATACGAAGATCGAGACTACATAGCTAACGATGGAACACTGCTTGATCATCAAAAATATTGTAACGGGCATTTATGGTGGCGAGAAATCAGAAGGAGTGATAATTTCTTTTATGCTTTCAATACAATATTTAATGTAGAATTTTTTAATTTTCATAATTATAGTGCTGATGGAAAAAATTTCTTTAGCACGTGGATATGGTTAAGTCCTAATAAAGATGTTACTACAGATATCTGTTTTGACAATTATACAAAAGGTATTCCAGATAAATACAGAGATAAATTTAATAAACTTGTAAATAGATATAAGAAAGATAAATATCTAAAAGATATATTATTACGTATAGATCAAATTAAATATTAATCATATGGAGGTAACAAAAATGGATAATTCAATAGTAAATTTAATAAATGTAGTAGAGAATTTAGACACTATTAAACAGGCCCTTGAGAACATGACAGTTGATGATCTGGACAGCAGCAGAATACAGCTCGTGTCACTCATAGAGGACACTAGGGAGGTTTTAAGTAATGTTTAAATTCAGAGTATTAGTGCAGAACAAACGGGCTAAAAATGGCATATATCGTTTTAGAAATGGCTACATAAGAGCTATGTCAGAATCGGAAGCCATTCAGAATTTACAAACTGTATTTTCTGGATTCGATTATGAAATAGATTATGTAAAGCCAGTTTTATATGTGGCTGCATAACATAACAAAATTAATAATTTTATATTGTATCTATAACAGGGATATAGTATAATATATGTATAGAATTAATAAAAGAGGTGTAATAAATGGATAATATTATAAAGGAAGTACAACAACTTTTTGAAAGGAACAAACTTGATTGTACAGAAGAAAATGCCAAAACAGTATTAAATGTTATTTTAACAAATAGCAGAATATCTAGGAAAGCAATTTTATTGAGTGTTAAAAAGTTTTACGATTTAGAAAAAGATTAATATGTATTGATTCAGCATATAATATTTTTATATATGCTGAAATGAGTACATATGAAATTAATAAAAGGAGTGAATGACATGTCAAATTATTATGAAAAACGAAATGCAAAAGTAAGAATAGCACATGAATTAATGAATAGAGGTTGGGATGTGAAAGACTATAAACCAGATAAAAGTGATAGTATGACCGATTATTATAGTCCGGCAAATTGGGGCGGTATAGCAATAAAAAATGGTTATATATTATGTGTAGATACTCCACACGCAGCGAAAAGAGTACCAATTACAAAATATAATTATAAAAGTTGTTTAAGTATAGGAGATCAAAACAAGATAGAAAAATTGTCTGCCTTAACACAAGAAAGAGGAGCGACACCAGGGGAAGAAGCAAATGCCAAAGCTTTAATAGAAAAAATTAAAAATTCCAAAGACACTACTCCAAAAAAAGAAATAACAGGATATACAATTGCTCATATGGCGAATCCAGGACGTTGTAAATGGCATATTGAAAAAGATGGATCAATATACGATAAAGGATCTGCCATAACAAAGTACAGTGAAATACCTGAATCATACGTATATGATATAGGGAAAATGGAATTTAAAGATGGCTATAAAACATGGCGTGATGGACAAAAGAGAAAACTTTCAGAACGTCAAGAGAAAGTTATCAATGATTTTAAAAAATTAATATTGAGGTGGGAAAGAGTTGTTAACTCTATGAATGGTATGGGAGATGGTACAAAAGAAACCGAAGAGGCAGCACAAGAACAATTAAAAAATGAGAAAATGGAAAAAATTATTAAAAAGGTTACAAAAAAAGTTAAAAAAATGGTAGAAATAAAGAGAAGTTATTTTAAAATTGGTGATTATATTACTCTTCCCTATCATGGCCATTATTGGAAAATAACAAGTGAAAATATGTATAAAGGGAAATGGAAAGGTATAGAAGAATCAAGAAAAGTGTTTGTATATGAATTGATAGGAGCAGCGTCAAGAGGGTATCAGGATTTAAAAAGCCCAAAAAGTTACTACCAATATGAATATCAAATGTTATCCGAACTTGAAAAAGGTAATATTAAAATATATGAACTCAAAGAAGTTGAAGAAACAAAAGAAATAGAAAACTGGGTAAGGGTAAAAAATCCAAAAGTAAAGGACATAAAAAAGAAAGAGACTCAGTCAACTACAAATACCCAAAATACTTCCGTAGAAGCCGATTTAGATACTTTAACCGTAACAGGCATACAAGTACAGTATAATCAAGAAAAAGGCGGTATAGAGCTTATATTTCCCGGCAAACCAGAAACAGAGGTCTTGTCACAATTAAAAGCCAATGGTTTCAGGTGGTCAAGATATCAGAAATTATGGTGGGCCAAAGATACAGCAGAAAGAAGGGCATTTATAAAAGATGTTCTTCAAACTAAAAACAATAATATTAATAATTCTATAATAACAGAAGATACAGATCAAACTATGCAACAAAAAAAGGTTGCTTATCCAGAAGTCAACATAAATGACATAGATTCTTATACAGTGCCAGAAGAATTATCTAAACGAGAAAATAATAACGCAATGTTTAGAAGTGAAGATATTGACCATACTAAAGAACTTCAAAAAACTTTACAGAGTGCAAATAATGACGTAATAGAATTGTGTAAAATGCCAAGTTGCACAGAGTATATCCAATACAAAGCAAAGAGTTATTTACAATCATTCAAAGGGAAATATACTGATGCTTATATTTCAATATTAGAACACAAAGTAAATAATCCATCATGGGTGGTCACTGGTAGAGGTAATTTAAATACCAGTAAATATAATAAAAAGCAAGAACAATACGATAGGAAGCTGCAATATGCTAATAGGTTAATTGACAAATTCAATTCTAAGATACAGCAATACAGGAATCAAATTAATTCTATTAATAATAAAAAGGAATATAATCAATACTTGCAGGATATCAAGGGTATTGATCCATCAAAGGAAAAATTTAAAAAAACTAGAGTTAAGATCAATCGTGGAGCAGTAGATCATATATTCAATAACGCAGACTATGAAGTAGCTGCATATGAATATAAAGGCTATTATATTCTAAAGAATTATAGTCGATTTAATATATATGATAGCAAGGGTCAGGAGATAGAGCAAAAATATACAGATGGCACGTTAAGGAATGCAAAGATCAATCTTATATATTACTTGTCAAATCTTACCGTAACAGAACAGGTTATATAGTGTCTGTTCTGTTAACTAAAATTAATAAAGGAGTGTTAAAAATGTATAAAAACAATGATAAAGAAATTGAAGAAAGAATAAACAAAAAAATTGACAAATGCAATATGGCTTACAAAATAAAAGACATTGAAGGTAATATCTTTGTTTTTGGTGGAATTGAAAATGGTTATGCTTGGTATCGTGGAACACGTGGGGATAAACATATATTTAATTTAGATGGATATGAAGTTATAGAAAAATACTGTGTACTATAATTATAATAAAAGGAGTTGTTAAAAATGAGTTTTAATGATGGGTTGTTAAGAGGTATTTTAGGATGTGGCACAATGGAATTAGAAAAATTAAATGATTGTAAATATGATCCTTTTAACGTTATAGAAGAATGTAAAATAAATTTTAAAGAAATTAATTTTGATAATATAATTGACACTATATTTAGAGAGGCTCAACGAAATTTGAGTAAAAGTATACAAAATAAAATCAGTGAATTAGATGAATCGGATAGTGAAAAACAAAGAGAATTGAGAGAAATACAGAAATTAAATTTATATGAAGATATTGAATATTCCATAAATGGCATAGATACGTATATGTCTTTTAGAAGAAATGGAGACATATACAATAAATATTTTAAAGATAAATTAAAAGAAATAGAAGGAAACACAGGGTTCAATGTATTTTATTAATAACCATAACAGAGAAGGAGAGATTTAAATGAAGTATGCAGAAATAAAAATCGGTTATGAAAAAATGTCAGAAGAAACAGAGAAGGAAATTCGATTTATTATAAATAAAATATTGTCAAGAATTCCAGATGTAAAAGAAGTAAGTTATCTTAATAAAAACAACATAAAATAAAAGTTAAATTTTATCTTATCTTATATAAATAATTAAAAAAGGAGTGTTGAAAATAAATAAAATTAAATTATCATATGAAGAATCACATAAAATAATTAATGGACAATTATATAAATTATGTAGTAAATGCAATAATTGGTTGCCTTGTACTGAAGAATATTTTTATAAGACAAATTCTAAATATCATAAAGGAGATGGCTTATTTCCGTATTGTAAAGAATGTAATAAGAAGAAAGCATTAAAGTGGCAATATAATAATTATGATCATTGGAAAGAAATAGTTGCAGTAAGAGATGCAACTCCAGAAAAAAGAGATAGAACTAGAGAACTTGCTAAAAAACAAAAGGAAAATGGATATTATAAACAATATCAACAAGAAAATAAAGACAAATTTCAAAAATATGCAAGAAAAAGAAAATTACATAAAGAACATAATATTACACAAGAAGAATGGAATAAATGTAAAAAATATTTTAATAATTCATGTGCTTATTGTGGAATATTAGAAGAAGAAGCAAAAGAACAACAAGGACAATATCTTCATAAAGAGCATGTTGACTATAATGGAGCTAATGATTTAAGCAATTGTGTCCCCGCTTGTAAATCTTGTAATAGTCAAAAGTGGGAATTTAAATTAGAAGAATGGTATAATAAGAACAATCCAAATTTTACACAGGAAAGATTAAATAAAATAAATAAATGGCTTAATGAAGATTATAAAAAAGTTAATAAATGAAGTATTTTATCCGTAACAGATTATATAAAAAATATGGTAAAATAAATGTTAAGGAGGTGATTAAATGTTAACTGGAGTCATAGGGGTACAATTTGGAAAAAGAATTTTTATGGAAGCAGAATGGATAGATCACGATCACATATTTGTTAGTGGATATGGATACAAAGTATATAGAGAAAATCATGGTGGATGTTTAGCCATATGGGATGTTTCCGATATTGAATATTTATTACAAAATGATACGTATTCAGAGGAATTTGAGGATAGGCCAGAAGAAAATCTTTCTAAAAGTGAATATATTCAGGAAGTAGAAAGATTAAAAGAACAATATAATGATTTAATAAGTAGTCATTAGAAAAAGAGGTGATAGTATTGGAAAAAGACAAAAATATAAATATAAAAGAATTGACTTTAGAACAATTAAAAGAATTGAAGATAGAAATTGAACAGAGAATTAAAGAATTAGAAAGTGCTGAAAATAAAGAATACGAATTTGATTTTGAAGCAACTAATGATCCCAGGAAGGGAACCCCCTATGTCGCAAGAATAACAGAAGCAGGAGGAAAGTTACAAAGAGATTTCATAAACCTTAATAGGGAATATGGTAAAGGTGATGTAACAGTTTCAGGCAGCTATACAGCAAAGGAAGATGAAGTCTTAGAGATAAGAAGTGGCGGGAGTTGGAAGAATGATTATAGAAAAATGTATATTGTCCAGAATGGAGAATTGAAAAGTGTAGCAGATTGTTCTGAATCTGCTGATAAAGTTAAGGTCTTAAATTACTTGCAAGGTAAGATCACAAAGGAGCAATTACTACGAAAATAATTTTAAAAAAATAAATAAGGAGCATAACCAAAAATGCTATACTCCTTATTTAAAATCTGTAAATTTTTGAAATTTGAAAAGTTTTAATTCCTCATAGGTAGACTAAAAATTAAATGTATATTACAAAAGCACAATTTTCAAATCCCTGTAGGTATTCTAAAATAATATACATTATTGCAAATAGACATTGCAAACTTACAGATTTCGATTCCTTATAGGTAAACTAAAATATATACTAAACACATACATATTAAACTTACAAGTTTCAAATCCTCATAGGTAATCTAAAAATATGTTTAGTAATTGAAACTTTATATACATTATAGTCTATTTTATTGTAAATGTAAAGAAGTAGTTTACAAATTCGCCATAACAGCATGGATATAAAACTTGACTTTTATTGTCAATTCAAACATGATAAAATGTAATTATTCAATGCGAAAAGGAGTGTGAATAAAAATGACAAATGAAAGAATAAAAGAAATAGCAAAAATAGGTGGAGAATTAGAAAGAAAGGTTACTGAATATTTAGGAATTCAAGAAAATACAATTACGTGTGATACCTTAAAAGACCAAGGTGTTACCGAAAGAATGTTGAAACAGTTTGATACAAAGCCTGTATATATAGGAGAACAAAAAGATAAAATGAGTTATCCAAAAGGAATTAAAAAATATACTTATATGGGTTTTAGAGTATTTGATGATCCTGTAATTAAACTTTATTTTATTTTAAAATTAGTATATGCTGGTTATCCAGAAGAATATTCAGTACCAGAACAAGAGTTTTTATTTGAGATACCATCTAAGTTGAAAGATTGTGGGACACAAGGAAGCTATATAGGTGGCAAAGGTATGACTTATGTACACAAATTTGACTTAGAAGATCTGGAGAAATATATAAAAGAAATACAGAATAATATAGAAAATATAGTTTGTGTAGCTAACTAAAATCAATGGAATCTAACCGTAACACATAGTGTATTAACAGTAATATTATGTTAAAATTAAGCATAAAGGAGTTGAATGTTTATGGATAAGAAAGACTTACAAGAAATTTCAGAATTACTAGATCAAAAATTTGACAAGAAGCTTGAGTCTATTAAATTACAGTTAGACGAGAATACCCAAATTCTTAAAGCATTGGTACACAGTACTGAGGTGTCTAAAGCTGAGAGGGATAAGATGAGTAATGATATTGCACATATAAAAGGTAGCATAACAAATATCAACGAAAATATGGATGCTGTAAAAGAGATACTAGGCAGACATGAAGTTGATATTACAGTATTAAAACGTAGGCCTGTATAATTTATTTTAATTATATATAAGAGTTCATATATATAAGGGAGGAAAATTAAAATTATGGTAAACTTTTTTGATAAGTTTGAGAAGAAATTTTATGATAGATTAATTTCAGAAGGTCAGATTTAATATATTCATATTGTGGTATAAACCATAACAAAAGAGATTCAAAAAGTAATTTAATATCTCAGGAAGGTAAAGATTATGTATTAAAAAAAAGGATAAAGAGGGATATTGTATATGTGTAGATTGCAAAAAAGAATGTGACGAAAAAGGATTGAGATAGGAGGGGAAATATAATGAAAAAGGTAATTAATATAAATGATAAATATTTTGAAAAAGAAATAAAAAGAATATTAAAAAATAATAATGGTAACGGATATACTCGTATTGCGGGTATCATAAACTCTTTACGCTTGTTAGGGAAAACGAAGGAAGAAATTTTAAATCAATTAAGGAAAATAAATTAGTGAGGAAATACGTATAATGAATAAAAAGTTAACAACAGATATAATTAATAAGTTAAACTTAAAGCTAGAAGATAAGGGAAGTTGCTTGAGATATGTTGTAAAAGGAGATATAGGAGTATATGATTAAATATTATTATAAAAAGAAGGTGTTTTAAATGGAAGACTTTAACAACTTCATAGATTATTATGAAGATGACTTAATTAAAGATTTTTTTAATGCTAAGACAGAGAAGGAATTTAATGATCTTTTTAATAAATGGTATGATATATACAAGAACAGAAGTCAAGCTAATAATATTAGTTATATTTTATTCTTATATCATTTATTAAATTGGTGGTTTGTTGTCAATAATTAAATAATAAGATATTTTAGATAAAAAGTTGATTTTATCTAAAATTAATAAATAATATGTATGGGTTAAAGCTGAAATGAAGCCTGCCAGTAGTTCTATAATCTTCTCTACCATAGCAAAAGAAGATGTATAAATAAGTCATAAAGTAGTAAATTATATTTAAATATGGTAAAATTAAACCATAACAAGGAGGGTATTAATTATGGATAAAATAGAGACAAAAGAGAATGCAAAATATTTTTTGGAACATTTTAAAGAATTTGCCCGGGAAGATGATTATGGTGGATTAGGATTTGACTTTTATAACAGTACTTTAAGTTTTGGTGGTCATTCTGGTGGTACTACAAGGATAGAAAAGAAGAAAGACGGATGGACTATATTATCATGGGGAAAAGATTGGGGAGATCAGAATCCTAGTTATCTAGACGACCCTGAAAAATATGTTTTTGAACATAAAAAAGATATCAATAAATGGATATAAGGAGGGAAATAGCATGAATAAGTTAATGGAAAAGAGAAAAGAATTTAATTTAACTAGAGAGGATTTATCAAAGAAGACTGGTGTGACAGTAGAAAAAATTCGAGACTTAGAATTAAGTCTGTTAGATGTTAAAGAACAAGATGACAAAATAGTTAATAGCTTAGCAAAAGTTCTCAATATAGAACCTTTAAAGCTAAAGCAAGGATGCTATTATAAGTATATAGGTACTAATTATAGAATAGCACAATTACAATATGTTGTAGTCACTCATGAAGAATGGAAGAAATTAAAGTGGAAGAAATCTGGAATACAGATGCATCATAGACATAAATATCAAAAAAATGGAGAAGTAAAAGAAATTTATATAAAAACAAATTATGATGCTGCTTTTGTATTAGGATATAAGATATTTGCAGGAGTTAATACAATAGAAAGTGATGAGAATATTCAAGAATGTTATATAAAAGATGAGAAATTATATATGTTCTCCTTAAAAGAAGCGTGGAATGATGACATTTATATGGTTGAAATACCACGTAAACCTGAAGAAGTAATAATACGATAGAAGATATAGGAATAGAGGGAGTATAATTAATTATACTCCCTCTGGTGGTAAATGATTAATTAAATTTGTTTTAATACATTCTATGTTATGGTTCAAAATTTTAAGTAGTTAATGGTACACAACTTAACTTACATTTACATACAACATTTGTTATTGTTCATTAGATTTAATATAATATATATAAAACAAAAAGTCAATACATAGAGAATTAAATATAAAAAGAAAGAAAATAAATTCAGATAAAATGTATATTTTATCTACATATTTTTACATTATAATTCAGATATTTTCAGAGCAGAAGGGAGTTTTTAAATATGGTTAAAAAAGCAGAATTGGTAGAAGGAGAATATTATGTCATGAGTCGTTATGGCGTGTGTTTATATATTGGAGAAAAGTTTTTGAATAATAAAGGACTTTTTCATTGTTTTATATTTGATAAAGGAAGTCCTTATTATGCACAAGATGGAGAATTAAATGGATTTTATAGATATGGGAATGTAGGAAGTAATCCGCCTAAATTAAGTTCCCTATTTAATAATACAAGTTGGAAACGAAAAAAACAACGATCAATGACTGAGGCTAGAGAACAGGCAAAGGAATTATTAAAAATATATCAGAATAGAGCAAATACAAAAGGGTTTGCTTTTTCAAAAGATACAGTATTACAAGAACAATTTGAAAAAGAAGTACCTTTTACATTGTCCCCTGGTCAGTTCAGGTGTATGGAAGAAATAAAAAAAGATATGGAATCAGATAAACTTATGGATAGGCTTTTATGTGGAGATGTAGGCTATGGAAAGACAGAATTAGCAATGAGAGCAGCCTTTAAAGCTGTACAAGATGGAAAGCAGGCTCTAGTTTTAACTCCTTCAAGGATATTGTCAAAACAACATTATAATGATTTTATAGAACGTTTTAAGAATTATAATGTAAAAATAGGTTTATTGACAAGCCAAAGAAATAAAAAGAGGACTAAATTATTAAAGGATATTGAAGATGGTAATATAGATATAATTATAGGTACTCAAAACGTAGTATCTAAATGTGTTAAATACCACGATATAGGACTTATGGTTATAGATGAGGAACATAGATTGGGGGTAGCAACAAAAGAGAAAATAAAGGCAATTTCAGCTAATGTAGATGTCTTATCTATGTCGGGTACACCAATACCTAGAACTTTAAATCTAACTAAATTACACATTAGAGATATAAGTATAATAGATACACCTCCAGCAAATAAAAAAGCACCCATTACAGAATCATGTCCTTGGAATAATAATAAAATTAAGTCAATTATAGAGAGAGAGTTAAATAGAGGTGGGCAAATATTTTTTGTTGATAATAATATAAATGAATTATATGCTTTAAAAGAATATATAGAAAAATTAATACCAGGAATTAAGACTGGTATTGTACATGGAAAAATGAGACAAAATGAAATAGATGATACTATGGAAAATATGTTAGATAAAAAGATTGATTTATTATTGGCCAGTACAGTAATAGAAGTGGGAGTTACTGTTAAAAATGCTAACACAATGATAATTTTTAACAGTGATATGTTAGGACTTGCACAGCTCCATCAGTTGCGTGGTCGTATAGGAAGGAAAAATGATGGGACACAATCTTATTGTATACTAACATACCCTAAAAAGAAACATTTAGAACCTACAGCAAAAGAAAGATTAAAAATAATGTGCGAAAATTCATATTTGGGTAGTGGATTTAAAATCTCAGAACAAAATGCTGATATAAAAGGATTTGGAGAATTAATAGGGATTAAACAATCAGGGCATTTGCCGGATGTTGGAATGGAGTATTATATAGAAATGTTGACTCGATCTGTAGATAAAGAGAAAGAGTGTGTGTAATGAGACTAAAAATATCTTATATAAAATTAATAAAAATTATTGACAATATCCTCTATATATGATAATATAAATATAGAGGACGTTATAGTTTTTTGTAATAAATAAAATTAATAATTATGTTATAATTATATTATAGAAAGGAAGTGAATATTGTGAAATCTAAAACCCCTAGTTATATTTTGACTTTACAATTACATACTGAATTATTTCAAGAATATATAATTGATAAAAGATTAGAGATTGCTAGAAATATTCAAAATGCTTTAATTAATGTTGCTCTTAAAAAATATTACCATATGCTTGATTCTAAATTATATACCAAAAATAAAAAGCAATTAAATAATATTAATAAATTATATCATAGTATTTCTAATAAGAAAGAAAAATCTAATTTAAATAAAAAACGTAAAGTATTATATGATAAAAGAAAAGACATATATAGTAAATTTGGATTAACACAATATTCATTTTATGATGATGTCAAACCTATGTATAAGCATTTCAAAGATAATATAGGGAGTATAGAAGCACAAGCTATTGCAGATGATGTATGGAGTTCATTTGATAAATTATTGTTTGGTGATGGTAAGAAAGTTTGTTTTAAAAAGTATGGAGAAATAAATTCAATACAAAATAAATGGAATAAATCAGGTTTAAAATATAGAGATGGATATATTATATGGAATGGACTAGAAATACCAGTAATAATTAAAAAGAATGATATATATGCTCAAAAAGCAATACGAGATAGAATTAAATTTTGTAGGATAATAAGGAAATTGATAAGAGGTAAATATCATTATTATGTTCAATTAGTATTAGAAGGAGTACCTCCTATAAAGATAAATAAGGATACAGGAGAATTAAAGAGAAGTATCGGACAAGGTAATGTAGGTATAGATATTGGTACTCAAACTATTGCTATATCAAGTCAATATGATGTAAAATTATTAGAGTTGTGTCCTGAAATTGATAATATAGAACATAAAAAATGGTTATTGCAAAGAAAATTAAATAGACAACGTAGGAGTAATAATCCTGATAATTATAATTATGATGGAACAATTAAAAGAGGAGTTAAATTAATATGGAATAAATCTAATAAATATATTAAAATACAATATAAATTAAAAGAGATACAGAGAAAACAGGCAGCAATAAGAAAACAATCACATGAAAAATTGAGTAATTATATACTTAGTTTAGGTGATAAATTTTATGTTGAGCAAATGAATTATAAAGGATTACAGAAACGTAGTAAAAAGACTACTAAAAATGATAAAGGTAAGTTTAATAAAAAGAAAAGATTTGGCAAAAGTTTAGGGAACAAAGCTCCTGCTATGCTGATAGAGATAATTAATAGGAAATTGGGGTATATAGGTCAACAGATAAATAAGATAAATACAGCAAAAGTAAAGGCATCACAATATAATCATATAACAGATAATTATAATAAGAAGGAACTTAAAGATAGATGGAATAAAGATTTAGGCATACAAAGAGATATGTATAGTGCATTTTTGATAATGAATGTGAATGATAATTTAGATAAAGTTGATAGAAGTAAATGTATTAATACCTTTGATAATTTTAAGATATTGCATGATAAAGAAGTAGACAGATTAAAGAGTTTAATGGGAAATGGGAATAAAATGATAAGTAGTATGGGAATATAAAGATAATAAATCGTCTTGAATCGGGCGATATACTAACGTTAATAGATATATAGATATCTTTGTTAGTGAAAATCTTATAGAAAATAGATTAGTATTAATATGTTGTAATATATAGAAGGAATGTAATACCTATATATGAGAGTATTAAAGAAGTCTATTGTATATAAGAACCACGTGACTTTAGTCATGTGAGATTCAGTTCAATATAAGGAGAGATATAGATTGATAGATGAAAATTATAATAATGATTTAGAAAATTATCTGAATAATATAGTTGGGAAAAAATTATTTAAAGATGATAAAAAAGAATTAATTGATAAAATAAATTTGCGAGATAATAGAAACAGGCAACAAAAATCAATTAGTTTAATAAATACTTATTTAAAAGAAAATAAATTCACATATATTATTGATACTGGAAGAGAAACAAAGAAGAAATTAGATAATGGAGATAAAAATCCAAGATATAGAAAAACTTATTGGAAAGTAGGAGAAATAAAATACAATAAAGAATAATTTATTGATACCAAAAATATGGCATATGTTCTATATATAACATATAAAATTAATAAAATATATCAAAATCATTGGTATTACTATATTTATAAGTAATATTTATTATATTTTTACTCCATATTTTTGGTTAATAAGATAAATAAAAGGACTAAAATGGTGGAACAGAGATACATTTGCTTAACGCTACGCTACAAATGTATCTAGCTGCTTGTTCCACACCTCCGCAGGATATAGAATAAATATAGATAACATAAGATCAGGTGATATTAATTATCTGATCTTATTTATTTTTTATGTAAATAGCGTTTCCTTACAAGGAAGCCCTAAATTTATTATATAAAATTAATAAAAATAGTATAAAATTCTTGTTTTATTTGGATGATTATGCTATAATATATTTAACAAAATTAATAAATATGAAAAGGAGAAATAAAAATGAAAAATTTAGATGCCATATTAAACAAAATAAATAGAGAAACAAATATAAATGAATTAGAAAATATAATTGCGGAGTTGTCAATAATTAGAAAAGTATTAATAAAGAAGAAACAAGAATTGGTAATATTAAATATGCTAAATAAATTGGAAATATAATACATTTAATGATATAATTTTATCAATGACACAAGCATGTACATACCCATGAAAGGAATGGTAAATATGTATGTAATATTAATTGATAAAGTTACAAATAAAATTCTTCAAAAAGTAAGATGTACTAAAGAGAATTCTCAAAAAATTAGATATCAATTAGAAATTAATTTGGATTTGACTAAATATGTAGTAAAAATAATTGAATAATAATTCGTCTCAATAGAGGCGGATACATAAAAATCTGAATATAAAAATTATAGTCATTAATATATTCATTTTGATATAAACATACTCATTTGATCATAAATGACTATGTTTAATATAAAAATAATATAATTAATAAAATATAAGAGAAAAGGTGAGATAAATGTGCAAAGAAAGGAAATACCAGTATTATGATATTAGAGTGACAAATAATATTAATAATTCAGTAGAAAGTATTAGTCTATTGAATAAAGAAGAGGTGGACAAGAGTAATTATAAACAAATGCTAGATGTTTATAGAACTATCAAAGAACAATATAAACATGATAATGTAACTATAGATTTTTATGGTGTAGATGATAAATCTATTATGAAAGTTTTATATGAAAAAGAATTTAGAAAAAACAATAATACTGATATAAAAGTTGAAACAAGTGAAAATGTAATTGATTTGTGTAAGCAGCTAAATGATATTTGTAAAAAATTTAATAATAAACAAGAACAAATAACCAATCAAAGAGCAATATTTGACAAACACCAGGATTTGTTACTTCATAAATTAGAAAATTTAAAGAAAAAAAATATATATGAATTAAATGATCAAGAAAAAGAGAATATTTTACAAATAGCAATTAATATCCAAGATATTAGATTGCAAAGACGTGAAACGAAAGACGAACAAAAGGTTCTTCAATCTATGAGAGATAAAAATTTTATAAATAAGCTTAATCAATTAAACAAACAAATGAATACATTTTGTTCCAATAAATTTGAGCAGTTAAACCATATAAAACAATGTTGTAAACAAGGTAAAATTAATAAATCTATGGAATATAAAGAAATTCCATATAAAGATTTTAAAGAAAGAATAAATATAATGAAGCAAATGCAACAAAAGTTTGAGCAGGTCAGGTATGATGAAAATAAAAAAGTTATCTTTTGTTATAATAATTGCAAAGGATAAGTATAAAATTAATAAAAAAAGGAGATTATACCATGAAAAATATTAATCAATTTATTTCAGAAATAAGAGAAGTACATACTTTAGAAGAGTTAGAATCAGGAGCCGATCTGTTTCAGTTTGGTGTAGATCGAGGAGATTATACGATAAAAGAAGTAAATCTTTTTAACTATATATATTGGAACAAGAAAAATCATTTGTTAGCACGTCAGTTATATAAAGAAAATAGGACAAATTATCTAAGATTATTTGATATTATTAAATATGCACCGGCGATCATTAAGGATGATATTAAACAATTAAAACAATACATATATGGCAGAAATAACGGCTTTAAAGGAAAAGTGGCTTAGTATAGACAATAATAATGTTAATATAAATAAAATTAATAAAAAATACAAAGGAGTAATAATATTATTGAAAAAAATAAATAGGAGATGAAAATAAGATGAATTGGAGAAAAGAAGGGTATGAAGTAGGGCAGGAAGTTTGTTTGGCGACAGAGATGTTGTATAGTGGAACTAAAATAAACAAAGTACAAGTAATATATGTTGGGACAAAGGTACTTAAAATTAAATATGGGGATAGGATAATAGAATTTAAGAGTAGCAGAAGTACTGGAAGTCAATTTTCTTTTGGAATTTTATATACAATATATAAATCTGAAGAAGAATATCAGCAACATTTAAAATTAGAACAGGAAAAAGAAATATTAATAAATAATATAAGAAGAGGACTTAATAGCTTATCACTAGATAAATTAAAAGAAATAAATAATATTATAAAATAAATTTGGTTAGCAGCTATCCAAAAAAACTGTTATATGAAAGGATATTAAAATGGATGAGGGAAAAGTAATAGAATTATTTACAGATGGAGAGGTATCTATGGGAGACAGAACATTTACAAGATTGATGGGTGGCTTTGGTGATAATTTACCTATGTTTACTGTTTGGCAAGCAGGTGAACTAGTAAATTTAAGAGTTGCAAAAGTTGTGGAAAATTTTACTAGGAATATAAGAAATTTTGAAAGAAATGTTGATTATAAAGATTTAAAATCCGTTATCCCTGAAAAGGACAACGAGAAAATCGTTGATATAACTAAGTTCTTAAAGGATGTAGGATATTCTCAGAATAGACTAAATAGAACAAAGCAATGGTTAATATTTAGTTATTCAGGAATGATGAAGCTTGTAAAAATAGCAACAACAAAAGAATCATGGGAAATATATGATAGGTTTTTAGAGGATTATTTTAAACTTCAAGCAGAAAATCAGGTGATGAAAGAATCTATTGATGATGAAATTAAAGCATTAATAGAAGATAAAGCAACTTTATTGGGAAAATCGATAATTGCTAAGAGCGAATTAGAGAGGATTGATTTTGCTAGAAGAGTAGAAGATAAAAATAGACGAATAATAGAATTGGAAAAGACTAAATCAGAACAAGAAATTATTAAAAAAGTACAAGATAAAATAAATATTGCAGATGGATTAGGTAGTGCTAAAGGCAATATAGACATGGGAGATTTTGCAAAAGTACTTGGGGTCAAAGATATGGGAAGGAATAATTTATTTAAGTGGTTCAGGGAGCAGCAGATTTTAAAATCAGATAATGTACCATATCAGCAGTATATGAAATATTTCTTCGTACAGGCAATTCCAGGAGCAAATGGATATACATATTATAAAACATTAATAAAGCCAGCTGCTATAGGATATATCCTAAAGAGATTAGAAAAAGATGGGAAAATAATAACTAAATCAATTGATGATATATTAAATGAGTTAAAGGAAATTGCTTAAGATAATTACATGAAATTAATAAATACATATTAAGATACTAATTAACCTTAGTATCTTTTTTTTTATTGTATCTATGAGGTATTTATATTATAATAATTATTAATGGAGGGTATGTAAAATGGGAAGAAATCAGATGCACATTATAGATAGGAATTTTTATAAAAAATTTAAAGAGGAGTATAATCGAATTTGTAGAAAATTAAAAAAAGAAGCTATATCTCAAAGAGATTGGGATAGATATAACAAATTGGTATGTAGAACAGTTATGAGAAGAGAATTAGGAGAGACATTTAATAGAACTTTGAGGTATGCTGGCTGTAAGGTTCTTAAAAGGAGCTTCAGTAAAGAGGAATCAGAAGAATTAAACAGGAAAATATTAAATTTAAGATTAGAAGGAGATTCCTATAGAGAAATAAGTGAAATACTAGGTATAAGTATAATGACAGCTAGGAGAAGGACAAATAAAATGTATGAATGTAGTAATAAAAATATAAAAGATAGATTAGATTATGTAAAAAATTACAATATAGAAAAGAGATATTTAAAGAAGAAGACAATGGTATAAAATCGTTATTTTATGGTAATTAAATCTGAAAAATTTATACGTTTCTCAAAATATCTTTGAAAAAACTATTGACTATTTTGATTTCATGCTATATAATAATATTGTAGTTAGAAATGAGGTGACAAAATGAAAATAGGAGAATATATTTCTCAAATATTAGAGAATCAAGGTAGAAGACAAAAATGGTTGGCAGAACAATTAAATATGTCTGAAGCAAAATTAAGTTATAAAATAAATAATAATGCTATCAGAGCAGATGAATTAATAAAAATCAGTAAATTATTAAATATTGATTTAAATGAATTGAAGGAGGAATTATAATGGCTATAACAGAGAAATTATTAAAAGAAAAGGGATTTAAATTAAATACTTATCCAGAAGGTAAGTTTTGGGAATATATAACTGAGGATGATGAGAAAATAGAAGCTATTTTACAAGATGAATATTGTGGAGATGAAAATAATATTTGCTTGCAATTACAAGAAGATTTTACTAATATAATTGAACAAGTGGATATTGATACTTATGATTTGACGGAGGAACAATTTTTAAAACTTATAAAAAGGATACCATCTAAGGAGATTGCCAATGAATAGATTAAAGCAGAAAATAATTATGGATAGCAGATTAAAAAAGAATATTGAATCATTGTATAAATATGAAAATGAATGTTGTTCAGTAAAATTTAAAGACATAGATGATGTATTTTGGTTTAATAACATAACAGGTATACAAGAATTTCTGAATAACCAGGCAGTAGAGAGGTATTATGATAAATCTCTCAGAAAAGGATACTTTGATTATATAAACGATCATGGTGAGAAATTTAGGTATCTAATCAACAAAGTATTTAGGGGTAGATTGGAAGTTAAAGAGGAGAAGATTAATGCTTGATATAAATGAGATAAGAAAACTTGTTGAAGATAATAAGATACAATGGCGAGGGCATATACTAATACGAATGCAACAAAGAGGTATCAGAATTATAGATGTAATTAATTGTATAATAAATGGAGAGATAATAGAATATTATGAGAGTGATTATCCTTTTCCAAGTTGTTTAATATTAGGATTCGTAGATATGCAAAAGGGGATACATGTAGTTTGTGCAGTTGGCCAAGGATATGTATGAAGTAACTTATTAATAAATATTATAAAATATATTAAAATTTTTAATAAAATATATTGACATCTTATTAATTATATAATAAGAATATAGAAAAGAGGTGTTAATATATTGAAAGCAAAAGAAGTTTTAGAGTTATTACAAATTACTTTACCTAATGGTAGATATGATTATAATAAAGATTCTGTTTATAAAATATTTAATAAAGGAGTAGATAGAAAGACTTATTTATATGCTAGAGTGTCTACTCCTAAACAAAAAACTGATTTAGAAAATCAAATTAATTTATTAAAACAATTTTCTTTCTCTAATGGTTATCAAATAAATAAAGTATTTCAAGATATCGCTAGTGGTATTAGTTTTGAAAAAAGAAAAGATTTTTTTAAAATGTTAGATGATATTATAGATGGTAAAGTTGAACGTGTCATTATAACTTATAAAGATAGATTATCAAGAGTTGGTTTTGATTTATTTTATTATTTATTTAAAAAATATCATTGTGAAATAATTGTAATGAGCGAAGTTGGTTCTGCAAAATTGGATAGTCAAGAAATATTTGAAGAAATTGTGAGTTTATTGCATTGTTATTCTATGAAATTATATTCTAAACGAAAAGGACAGAAAATAAAAGAAGTGTTGAAGGGAGATGAATGATTATTATGAAGAAAGATGGTCAATTACAACGTGTTGAAAAACATTTGATTTTCTATAACAATCCTTATTTTAAATTATTAGATGAATTTTGCTTTAAATCTAAAAATTTATATAATTTTGCTAATTATCACATACGTCAAGAATTTATTCATAATAATATTTATCTCCCTTATAATAAAATGGATAAATTATTAAAGCAAGACGATTTAAGTTTTGATTATAAACAAATGCCAGGAGCGAAGATAGCACAACAAACTCTTAGATTGTTAGACAAGAATTGGAAATCATTTTTCGTATCAATTAAAGATTATAGTATTCATCCTGATAAATATTTAGGTAGACCTAAATTACCAAAATATAAAAAGAAAAATGGTAGGTATAATTTAATATTGACTAATCAATCCTGTAAATTAATAAAAAGAGATAATGATTTAAATTATATTCAATTTCCTAAATCTTTTAATGGTTTTATGGTAAAAACTAAATTAAATGATTTTCAACAAGTTAGAATTCTTCCTAGAAATAAATATCTTATATTAGAGATAGTTTATAATCTACCGTTAGTACAAATAAAACAAGATAATAATAAATATATATCAATAGATATCGGAGTAGATAATTTAGCTACTATAGTAAATAATTGTGGTATAAAATCTATAATTATTTCTGGTAGAAAACTTAAATCTATCAATCAATATTATAATAAACAAATATCTAATTATAGAGAAATAGCTAAACGTATGAATAATTTAGATTATACTAATAGAATGAATAAATTAACAATAAAAAGAAATAATATGATTACTGATTTGATGCACAAAGCAAGTAAAAGTATAATAAATTATGCTTTAAGCTGTGGAGCAAATACTATAATTATAGGTAAAAACAAGAATTGGAAACAAAAGAGTAATATGAGTAAGAAAGTGAATCAGAAGTTTATACAGATACCTACTGCTATATTAATAGAAATGGTAGAATATAAAGCAGAGAATATAGGATTAAATGTAATATTGACTGAAGAAAGTTATACAAGTGGTACAAGTTTTATAGATGGAGAAGATCCTATAAAAGAGAA
Source organism: Clostridium sp. MT-14 (assembly GCF_042436595.1). Classification (NCBI taxonomy): domain Bacteria; kingdom Bacillati; phylum Bacillota; class Clostridia; order Eubacteriales; family Clostridiaceae; genus Clostridium; species Clostridium sp. MT-14. The sequence continues at coordinate 79,341 of NZ_JBHMIY010000003.1, read as the reverse complement.
TTATAATAAAAGTAGGAGAATATATAGAGGTTTATTTATAAGTAATATAGGAAAAAGAATAAATGCAGATATAAATGGAGCATTACAGATAATGAGAAAAGTATTCCCAAACATGAGATATCATAATGGGATAGAGGATATCGGGTTATATCCAATTAGAGTAGGTATTTAGTTTAATAATAGATTAGATATTGACTAATAAACATAAGAATATTATTTATTGAAATATTTAATATATTTTAGTATTTTTAATGTTTTTATAGACCTGATGATCTTAAAACAAGAAAGAGGTGATTTGAAAATGAATTGTATTTTATGTAAAGGTGATTTGGTACAGGGCAGAGTTAATCATATTGTTGATTTGGATGGGCATATTATCATAATCAAAGGTGTTCCGGCGAATGTTTGTAAGCAATGTGGTGAATATTTTCTTGAAAATAATATTGCTGTAAAAATAGAAAAAATAGTAGAAGAAGCTAAAAAGAATAAAGCTGAAATATTGGTTATTAATTATTCGGAAGTAGCAGCTTAAAAAATATAGAACAAAAGAAGCTGCTATTAAAAGAGCTAAAGAAATGAGAAATAAAAAGGTTAAAAATCTTGAAAAACAGATTGAGAAATTAAAAAATATGAAATTCGAACAGGAGAGATGATAGCATGGGGGATAATTATTATTTTAAATTAAAAAATGTTAAAGGACAAGTACAATGCTCTTTTGCAAGTAAAGAATTACAAGAATTATTACAAAAACAAATTGATGATATAATAAATAATGTATCAAAAATTCATATTGGTAAAGCGAGTGCTGGATGGAAAGCATTATTTCAAAAAACTGATTTTTATGCAAGTATAAATGAGATAAAAAATTTTTATAATAAGAATAAAGACAGTTTAGATATTGTAAACGAGTATGATGACAAACTAACTTTAGATGAACTAGAAAATGAATTATTTAATTGGAGTAAAGATAAAAGTAAGCTTCAATCACATTTAGATGATAAAGATTGTTATAGAGATGAAAATGGATATGAATTTTGTAAATTAAACTTTGAATAAATGAATGTTTTTAATTGGGATTTATTACAAATAAAATAGTGATATAATTATTATAAATTAAATTTTAGGAGGATAAAAATATGTTTGAATTTTTAGAAGATCATACTTATTTCAATGATAATTTTAGTGGAGAAGTTGTGGGTTTTAATAAGAATACTAATAATTTAATTGTTGAAGGAGGAGATAAAAATACTGATGAAGAAAGAAATTTAGAGGTAAGTATTTTTGACTCAAAAATAGTACAAGATATAGATGAGTATGAGAATTGGGAAGAAAAATTATATAATACTTTAATAAAAAATAGAGGAATAGTAGATATATTTGTTCTATCCACTGAAAGTGGGAATGGCTATAATTTAAGTATTTATAAAAATAAAACTTTATTAAATACTCATGAATATAGTGAGAAATTAGTTTTGATAAATTATGCTATTGTATTTGCAGATAAAATAAAAGGAGATATATTAAGTTTTCAAGAAATTGAGTATCATGCAAATGATGAATTAAAAAAATTTACAAAATGGATTGATAATCAAATTTATAAAGTGTCAGAATTTAATTATAGTCAACAATGGAATACTTTTAATTCAATTATTGTTAGTGATGCATTTAATACAAGTGAAGAACTTAAATTATTATGGCATTTATTTAATGAAAAGTGGTTTAAAACTAGGGTAAGAGAAGCATAAAAATATAACTTATTGGTGTGAATTAACTAATGGATATGTAGTAGGTATAAATGAAAGTCCTGCTAGAGGATTAAGTTTTCCAATAAAGAAGATAAAATAATTTAGAGAAGATAGGGGAATATAATGCCAAATACACAATGGAATAAGTTAAACAATTTACAACTAGGGAGATATGCTGAATATTTTGCGAAAATGGAATTTGCATCTTATGGGGTAGAGGTTTATTCTTTGGAGGCGGTAGATAGGTTTCTATAACTTGTACACAAGTTTGTGGTTTTAAACATTATCTTGTATTAGGAAATGGTATAGAGGGGAAATTATTTTTTGAAGGAAATTCTGAAGAAGATAGAAGAGACTGTTTATCGAAGTTGTATTTGTATATATTATCTTTGGAGGAAGAAGGATATAATAAATCTATATCTAATATAGAAAAATATCAGGAGGTGTAAATATGAATAGTAAATTAATAAATTGGTTTAATGATGGAGCTTGGAAGTGTAATCACTGTGGGGCAGTTTTTAAAGTATATGTCAAAGATGGCTATGAAGATGTACAATTTTGTCCATATTGTTCCTCAACAGGGGATATAATTGCTTGCGATGAGAGTGGTAATGAAATTAATGATCAATAAACAATATAAAATTAATAGAGGAGGAAAAGTAAGATGACAAATAAAAAGGTTTTTAAATCAATTAATGGATTGGAATTAGTTGTATTATATAAGAAATCTGCGGTTATTTTTGAAATTGGTAATAATGAAATTGATAATAGATTTGATTTTAGATTTAATTCGAAAACATTTAAAGAATTGTTTTATTATCTTAAGGATTTCGCTAATAAAGCATGGGACAATATTCAACTAAGAGAATGTGATAGTCTCGGCTCTGATTATGTTGGATATTATGATAAGGAATTAGATAATGATGGATATTTGCAACTAGATTTAAATGAGTTGTTTATAGAAAGAGTTTGTATTGGTAATAATAGGTTATATAAATTTAATAAAAGAAAAATGGAATCTTTTTTATATGATTTTGATAAATTAATAAAAAAGAGCTATTAAGATAAAACTTGGTTAGGGAAATTTATCTTTAGAAAATATAATTTTTGCAAAAATAGTCATGTATAGATATAATATAAAAGAATAATTACGTTTAAGAGAGTAGTGATTATAATGAAATATGAAGAGATATTAAATAAGTGGGCTGAATATACAGATTATAATAAGGATCAAACGAAGTTTAATATGCTTGATTATAGTTTTGAATTACATCAAGTAAATGAACGTATTGGAAGAATTATGAAAAATTATGATGAAACAGGAGCATTAGCAATAATTCAGGCCAAGATTATGTTTGAAAAAATATTAAAAAAGATATCTTATAATGCTTTTGAATATATGGAAAATCCCAATATAGTAAAAAGAGAAAAAGAAATATGGGATATGTTCCATTGTAAAGAAGTATTAGAAATAGAGAATTCTTATATTAATTCAATAGATCAATTATCAAATAAAGTGATAGGAAGAACTTTAATTGGGAAAAGAAATGATAAAGATATGTTAAATGATTTGTTTGATGCAACAGATATTGTATTAAATTCATTAGAAAAGTGCAATGTTGATTTGTTTATTCGTGGAGGAGAAATACTACCTATCGCAAATATTTCCACAAGAATCCATTTGTTTGAAACGTTGGCTGAATGTTTAACAATATTAGAAAATACTAATGATGGACTATCGTTATGTTATATTAATTATGGAGGTTCAGCAGACGGATATTTTAGTTTCTTTTTAAAAAGTAATGGTAATTTATTATCTATTAATGAAAGAATTGATGAAGCATATGTGGGACAACATAGTCATTGTAGAAATGGTCATTGGACAGAAGCTAAAAAAGATGAATTATTTCCATATAATTATATTTTTAATTATGTAAATCATGATTATAAGGAGTATGCAACAAATTATTTAATAGATGATAAAAAACTTGAATTTTTTAAATTAGGAAGGAAGGTATATCTTCCAATTATAGTAGCTATGATTATGATAAATAAACAATATACTGGAAAAACATTTAATGATATGGATATTAAGTTTGTAGATTCATTACTATCATGTAATATAAAAAAGATTGCTGAATCAAATAACAAACTTATAGTAATGAATAACAGTTCGCTTATTAATTCTCATAATAATATTGATCTGTCTTTTGATTTAAAAAAAATAATGACTGGAGATTATTCAGAAGAGTTTAATTATGGTAATAATAAAGATTATAAAGAGTCAGGGACTTTTACGAATAGTAATCAAATATTTGTAGATTTATGGGGGAAAGATTTTGAGTATGACTCTTCAAAAATATATGAAACAAATGCAATTTTGAGAATTACAGATAAGGATTCTGAAATGAATAATATTTCTTCAGAATTTGTTGGTACTAAAAAAAGAATGCGGTTACAAGGTTATTATAAAATAAGAGAACAATTAGCCGATTTTATACGAAATAAAATGCATAATGAATGGGTTGCTTTTGGTAAAACTTTAGCAGTTAAAAGGTGGTATTTAGAACATATAAATAAAAATATGGATAAAATTGAGAGATTAGTTATAGAAAAATACTTAAAAATTCAGAGTGGCGAAAAAAGTTTAGAAATAAACATGCATACGACAGACTCAGATATATTAGATATATATTATATCGAAAGAAGATATCCAGAGGGATGGGGAAATATTATTTTAAATAAAAGAAAGGATAATTATGGAAATAAATACTATTGTATGCAAACAGGAGCAATATGTAGCATGTTTTTTACTTTTGCTCCAAAAGATTGGAGACAGCTTGAAATATTATGCGGATGTGAAGTCCCTAAAATAGTAAAAGGATGGAATATAGATGGGCATTTTGGAGATGGTAATCCGATTCTTGAGGCAACGGATATGGTAACGGAAGTAGGAACACCATTTGAGAAATATGAATCAAATAGATATAAAGAACTTTATGATGAGCATGATGCAGTTAGATTTGATTTTAAATTCTCTATTGGATATTCAAAACGTGGTTTAAAACAGATTCTAAAAAAATATCAGGAGGTGTAATAATATGAAAAAAGTATTTGGTCAGACAGTAGAAAGGTATTTCTATGAAAATGAGGGAGAAAGAACTAAGCATGTAGAAGAAATGAAAGAGAAAGGATGGCAAGTTAGTTCTCAGGAAAAAGAGTTTGTAGGTAATCTTTTCTTAGATGATGTGGATGATTGTAGGTTATATAAATGGTTTGCAGAATTTTATAAAGGAAATTAATAATTGGACTTTTTTATTTAAGTAAAAGTATAAAAATAATTGACAAATACACCTTATTAGATGTATAATATATTTGAGGTGATAAATATGTCATTTAGGAAAATCGATACAAAAGAAGAAATAAAGAATGCTATTAAGAAAAAACCTGAATTAGAAAAATATATAAGAGAATCGGATTTGAAGTATGAATTAATTAAATCTATAGTAACTTATAGAAAAGAACATGGTATTACTCAAGAACAAATTTCTAAAAAAAGTAGATTAACCCAACAAATGGTTTCAAGAATTGAAAAATTTACTTATTCCCCATCACTAGATACTTTTATTAGGTATTTAGATGCAATGGGGTTGGGATTAACTTTTAAAAAGCAAAAGGAGAATTTATAGAAGGGGAGTTTCAAAATGATTATTTTAGATTCTATTGGACAAGTAAAAAAAGATTATTTAAAAGAATTTAATGTAAAAAAAGAAAATATTGTATGCTGGCAACCAAATAAAACTTGTAAAAAGAACCTATTATGTGTAAGAATAATAGGAACTGAAGGCATGAATACTTTAAGAACTTATAATATCAAAAATGGAAAATATATAAAATACTAATTTTAATACTGATAAACAAAGTAAATAATTAATAAAAATATAGTAAATTAGATTAATTTATGATATAATATTCATATAAAATAAATAAATGGATGTGAGTAGAATGGAGAACTATAAAAGAGAAAATTATTTAAGAGAAAAACGAATGGATAAAGAATTTAAAGAAGTTATGGACTCAATAGAACATAGTTTATAGAATTAATAAACGGAGGGTAAAAACATGGAATATTCAATTTATAAAGTCAATTATATTAATAGAAATAAAAAAGTTTGTATATATGATTGTATAGACAATATTGAAGAGGCAGATTTATTAGCACAATTAGCTATGAATAATAAAAAAAATGATGAAATAATTATAATAGTACCAGGATGGAATATGGGAGTTGAAGATCATCCAAAGCAATATGAAAAAGCTTTGGAATTAGCTAAAAAATACAAATACGAAAAACAATAAATTATTTCTTTTAAATAAAATTAATAAATAGCTTAGCAATGATTTTTACACTTCCACATGAGATATATTTATGGTATATTATATATAATACATATATATTAAGAGGTGGAAATTATGGGCAGAAAAATAATATACTTACCTAACGAAATATATAAGGAATTTCAAAAGGAATATGATAGAATTTGTAATGATTTAGATAAAAGTTGTATAACAGAAAGGGAATATAATAAACATACAAACTATTGTTGTCTGAGAACATTAGAGATACGAACAGGTAAATCTTTTGGTAGGTTAGTGTTGAGTGTTGAAAGAAAGCCAACCAGAGTATATATGACGGAGAAAGAGAAAAAGAAATTCACTAAAAAAGTATTGAAATTGAGGTTAGAAGGGTGTTCGTATCCACAAATTGCTGAGATAATGGATACTAATGATATGAAAGTAAAGAGATATATAGATGAAATATATGATAAATTAGATAAAAAAACACAGGATGAGTTAGATAAGATAAAAGAAGAAAATATGATTAAAAAATTCTATAAAAGGGGAGAAAAATTATGTTGAAGTATAAAAGTATGAAAACCATAGATCAAATAAGGATATAAAATTCTAAAAGAATTTCCAAGAAAGGCAAATATATTGATTGAAACTGTAAATATAGACGATATTGATAAAGGTTGGTATAGAATTGTAGAATAAAATTCCAGTTTTATTTTGAATTTTAGGTATAAATATTACTAATTTAATAATATACAATGATATATTTTAATAATATATTAAAAAATAGGAGGCAACATTATGTATAAAGATATGTGTAAAATTTTAGATGAAGGAAAAGAAGGAGATTTTATTTTAGAAAAATATACTATTACAGATAAAGATTGGAGAGCATCATTAGAAGGTATTCCCAATGGAGAATATATAAAATTAATAGATTATAGAGACTGTATTATGTCTAATACTCCTATGGAGCAAAGAACTAATGTTAGTTTTGTGCATAAAGCTAATGGCGATGTATTTATTGCCGGATTAGGTTTAGGAATGATTGTGCTACCTGTACAAGAAAAAGAAAATGTAAAATCTATTACTATATTAGAAAAATATCCAGAAATAATTAAATTAGTTGGAAGTCAGTTACCTTTAAATGATAAGGTGAAAATTATTCAAGGTGATGTATTTGATTATGAATTCCCTAAAGGTACAAAATTTGATAGTATTTATTTTGATATATGGAATTATATAAATTCAGACGTATATGAAGAAATGAAATTACTTAAAAAGAAATATAGAAAGTATAAGAGAATGAAAAAATATAATCCTAATGTATTTAGTTCTTGTTGGGCAGAATATCAAGCAAGATATGATCGTAGATTGATTTAAAGGAGGAATAACAATAAATTTTAATAATTATATAGTTACCTTAACAAATGGGATTGTAAATAGCACTTATAAAATACAAGCTACGAATAGAAGAAAAGCTGTTATATTGGCACAAGCTGAAGCTATACAATTAGCTAGAGGTTATGAATTAGTATCTGTAGAATCAGCCGAAAAATATAAATGTATACAAAGTCATAAAAAATGTGATTATTTATGTGATGTTAGACAATGTAATTATGAAGAGAGATTAGGAGCTAATTATTTAGATTGTCAATATCTGAGGTGAGAGATGAATATCAAATAAAAGATATAAGAGAAGGGGATTAATATGAAATTTAAGGATATACCTAAATTCACATCTGAAGGAAATTATAATACAGATATGAGATTACCATTCTTTGTTGATTGGATAAGAGAACAAGAGAAAGAGTTAAATTTGCAACTTAATCCAGATTTTCAAAGAGGTAATGTTTGGACTGAACAACAACAAATAGCTTATATAGAATATCTTATTAAGGGTGGTAAATCAGCCACTACTATATATTTTAATCATCCAGGATGGCAAGATACATGGGAAGGTGAATTTGTATGTGTAGATGGCTTGCAGCGTATAACAGCTATTCAAAAATTTATAGGTAATGAAATAAAAATATTTGGACATTACCTAAATGAATATGAAGATGCAAAAATACTATTAAGACAAATAACAATTAAAATAAATATAAATAATTTAAAAACTAAAAAAGAAGTACTTCAATGGTATCTCGATATGAATACGGGTGGTACAGTGCATAGCAAAGAAGAGATTGATAAGGTCAGAAAGATGGTTAATGAATTAGGAAAGGAGCGATAATTGTGTTTAGGTATGAGAATATATTACCTTCGATGAGTATTAAAAATATATTAGAAGAAGTAGAAAAAATAGCCGAGCAGGGATATAGTATAGAGTATATGCCTATAAATCAATATGATAATGGTCACAAAGATGAAGTTAATGCGGGAGAAATACCTCTGGTAACATATACTTTAGATATAATAAATATGGAAAATGGTGAAAGTATATATTCTAAGTCTTTTAATCACATACAAGATTGTCTAAGAGTCGGTGTAAAATGGGTAAGAGAAAATTTACAGAAAGGTAAAAATAATAATGCAATTTAAAGAATTAAAATGGCGGAAATACATGAATGAATATCGTGCAGATGTTAGATTAAAAGGTGTGTTTGGAATTAGATTTATATGCGGTATAAGATATATAGAGCCTACTACAAATACTGAAAAATGTTTTTATAGGTGGATTATTAATGGTAAAAAATGTGATGATTTATTTGAATTTAATTGCAAGAGTTTGGAAGATGGGAAGCGTCTTTGCGAAGAAAAATATTTAGAAATATGTAATAAAATTATTAACATAATATGTGAATAAAAGGGAGATTTTAAGTTGTGAACGAGAAAGTAGGTAAGTATTGTAATGATAAATAAGTATTATTATTTATTTAAGAAAATAGTAGATCCAGACTTCTTTTATATAAGAAATAATGATTTATTGGAAGAAATTAAAACTAAATATAATATACCAGAATGGGTAAAGTAATAGATTATATTAATAGCTTAAACATAACTAAAAAGAGACAATTTTTAATAACCAAAAGGAGTCTAAAGTTAGCAGCTAAAATAAAAAAAGAAATTGGAGTAGATGTTTTTCCTATCATTATTAGACAATATTTGGGTTCAATGCATAATGAAGCAGGATATTGTACATGGTATATGCTTGATAGAACTATGAATATGATTGGATCGGCAGATTCAACCTCTGATTTATTATTAAAAAAGAATATTATAGAAATATGTTGGTATGAAGGTGATAATATTTATATTTCATTTTGTTTGAAAGAAGCGAAAAATGTTTAATATTAATATAAAAGATGAGTTAGGTACTCATACATTAAATAGTGATAGAGATTGTGAGTGGGTATGTCCAATATGTAATAAAGAAGTAGATGTAATTGACATTGATGTAAAAAGGAATACTTTGATATCTCCAAAATGTCCATCTTGCCATAACAGAATGAAATTGTCATACTGGCTAGATCAGATTCATGATGAAGAGGAATATACAAAATTAATAAAAAATAAATAGAATCATCACTTTATTAGAAAGAATTAAATTCGTAACAAACTTCCTAATTTTATTTAAAAATTAATAAAATTATGTTGACATATAGGACATATTAGAGTATAATCAATAATACATAGATAATATAGTTTTATTAATTTTTATTATTAAAATTTATATAATATAAAATATTAATAAATAAAATTAGGAAGGGTGATAAGTGAATGGATAAAACTTTTAAAGAACAGTTGATGAATTATGCATATAAAAATAGTGTAAATGTAAAAGATTTTGTAACACGAGGAGATGTTTTCTGGGCTGATTTTGGTGAAAAAAGAGGTCATATACAGGGAGGAATACGTCCTTGTATAATAGTTAGTAATGATACTTGCAATAGAAGATCTCCTGTTATTACTGTAGCACCTGTTACTACTAGTATGACAAAAAATACATTACCTACACATGTTGTAATGAATGAAATAGTGTTAAAAACTTCTATAGTATTATGTGAAGGAACTACTACTTTAAATAAGAATGATTTAAAAGAAAAGATTGGACATTGTACTGAAAAACAAATGGTCGAAGTAGATAAAGCAGTGGCAATTCAGATGGGATTAACTAGTTATTTTTCAATTAGTTCGAAATTTAATGATGAAATTTTTGATATTTATAAAGTGCAAAAAATGGTTAAGAACATAAATGAGATGCGAATGTTTATTGATAAATTTGATAATCCTATGGTGCAACCAGTTAAAGATGGAATGAACACTTTAATATTGGAATTAAAGAGTTATTGTCAAAGGTTTAATAAAAATATTGATTTGTTTTATAAAGGAAATAAAATAAATAAAAATCAAAAAAAAGAAAGATGTCAAAGTCAAAGAGAGGTTGTGGCAATTGGATAATCGATTGAGTAGTAATATTGAAATAAAAAATACTATAAGGATTCATTATTTTAATAAATATTATTATAAATGTATTAATTTGTGTAATAAATTTTTATATATCATAAAAAAACAACGAAGGAAATTTTTAATTGATATAAGAGATGAGTTGTTTTTTGTTAATTTTTATTTAGGAATCTCATATAAAAATTTATCAGATTGGAAATTAAGTAAATATTATATTAAAAAATCAATAAAATATAGTTTAAATGATACTTTTTTAAATCTAAGTATAAAGCAATTGGCTGATTTTTATGTCCATATAAGAATGTTTAATAAAGCAATTAATAGTTATAAACTAAATCTTTGTTTTTACAAGAATATAAATGATGTAAAAAATAGAGCAGATATATTATTTAATGTTGCTATGATTAGAGATAGACCAAATCACATGCAACAAATTATTTATATTATGGAACGTAATAATTATTTAGATGGTAATAAGTATCATAATCTAATAGTACAAAAATATATTGAATTAATAGAGTATTTGTTTGAACATAATCAAGGTTATAAAGGTAAAAAAGTGTTAAATAATATAGGAGATATTAATATCAAGTCTCAGGTTTGCCAAGGACTATATCAAAAGATTGCATAAGGGTAGAATTTTTAATATTCTATTCTTGTTTTCAAAAAATAATAAAAATATATTGACTATAATAAATAAATAGTGTGAAATAATAATTAATAAAAATAGACATAAAATGCATGTTTTATTTATTTAAATACTTAAATTATGATACAATATAGTTGGGAGATGATTGAATGGAGAAACCTTATTTATTAACATATGAAGATTGTGGAGAATCAAATTTTGCATGGTTTTATACAGAAGAAGATATGTATGACTTTATAACAGATTATAGAGTTAATGTTATACAAGCATTTTTAATTAGAGATGCAGAATTGATATTAGATGGAGATGACTGATATGAGAGATATAAATGCTGATATATCAAAAATTAAAAAATCAGAGCTAAATAAATTTGTAAAACATTTAATATATACAAATAAAGTAATATGGGATGCTGAATGTAGCTGTGAAGAAATCGTAAGATCAGATATTTTCAAGTCATTTTTTAATGAAATCGAAGAAAATAAAAGAGATCAATTTCTTGAACAGATCGCTGAGATTTTCTATAAAAAGAATAAAAATTATGATACAAGTATGGCTGAACCAGAAATGCATGATGGTGAATTTGCAGAATTTGAACAATTTGGACGAGATTTGCAGCCATTTTTAGATAAAGTATATGAAAGAGAGGGTAAGTAAACTATGATAGAAGAAGGAAAAGAGGTAAGAACTAAATTGCTAGTAGATGTTTCTTCAGAAATGGAAGATGTACCTGAAAATGACGGGGAGACTATAAGATATTGTATAGAACAAGACCTAGAGAATCAAGGGTATGAAGTTTATTCTTGTGAAGTATTGAATAAGGATGGATTGGATAAAGATACTTTGCAAAAGATAATAGATAGATTGACTGAAAATATAGATAAGTATCAAGATGAATTAAATAAATTAATGGCTGATAATCAGGTAAATTTTATGGAAGAACTTAGGCAAAATACTAAGATAAATGGTATTAGGATAGCTAGAGAAATAATTTGTAAAATGTACAGAGAAAAGTGGACTGATTAGTAATGAATGTAAATCAAATCGTAGGTAAAACAATTAAAGATATTCAAAATAGATTAGATTATATTTATATTATTTTTACTGATGGTAATTGTATCACAATAAGTTTAACATATAATGGACATGAAATAAATAAATTAAATTACAAATAAATATTTTATAACATATATTATAACATTAAGATAAAATATGGTATAATAAAAGTATACTTATAAGGAGGAATATTTATGGATTTAGATAGTTTTAAAACTATGGAGAGCTTAAAGAAAAAGGTATCAGAACAGAAAAATATTTTGGATAAATGCGTACGAAAACAGAGGGAAAAATATTTAGAATGTGCTAAAAAAGATTTTTTATCGTTTTTTAAAAACGAACAATTTAATGTTCAAGATAATGATACTGATATCACAGTAAAACTTGAAAATATGTCTATAATATTGGAAATTCATGGGATAGGTAAATATATTAATGAACATATGGCTCTAAATATTAAAATAAAAGATAAAATAGATGAAAGATACAAAATTTTGATCGTTAATAAAAACAAGGTTAACAACAATTTTATTATTTCTGATAATATAGAAGAGTTAAAAGAGCAATTAACTAAAATTAAAGCAAAGATAGATAAAATTGAGAATGAGTCATTTGTTTTTATGATATGTGAACCAAATGATAATCGAAAATTTAATTCTATGGAAGAATTATTAAAAGAGGTTATTAAACAAATAGAAATTTAATGATAGATCATTTTTTATTAGAATTAATCTTTTAATTGAAGTTAAGGAGGATATTAATCATGAGACAAACTGAAAATATTTTATTATTAAAAGGAGTAATAATAAAATTTGATTTAAAGAAATATTTGGAGGAAATAAAACCTAGTATGGAGATACAAAATCAAAATATAAACGATGGTTGTGGCTTATTAGAAAATAATATATGCAAAGGAGAAAAAGTATGAAGAATGATAAGGGCAATATATATCTAAACGAAATAGTAGAAAAGCATAAAAATATATGGATAGATATAAAAAGGATGTCGGGTATGCCTTGTATTAAAGGGACTAGGATTCCAGTATCATTAATAGTATCATGTTTAAAAGATGGTTTAACTATAGGAAATATAATGAAAGATTATAAATTAAGTAGGCAGCAAGTTACATCAGTTTTAGATTATGTTATAGATATATTAGATAGACCTTATATGGAGGTTGATGTTAATGAAATATGATACAAATAAATTATATCAAGATTATTTGGCTTCGTTAGGAATAATGCCAATAAATAACGTTGAAGAATTAAAAGAAAAGTATGGATATATGTTTAATATTATTGAATATGATAAATTAAAGTGGTATCAAAAAATTTTTTATAAAATTATTGGAGATGTTGATATAAAATTAATAAAAAGATTATTTTAATCCAAAGGAGATGAAATTTTATGTTTTATGTATATGATAAAAGAGATACTATAAAAGAAAATATGAAAGTTTATTCTGTTCAATATAAGCATGGATATCCATTCTTTACTTTATATAAGAATGACCAATGGATAACAGAAAGTGCAAAATACTATGTTCCGATAGAATTAAAAGATATAGAAAGAAAAAAAGAAAGAGATATAATAGATAAGTTTTGTAATAGTATTAAAGAAAAATATTCTGATATAAAATTTAAGGTAGAATATAATATATGGGAAAATTTTTGGGATATATGGCATAGCTATAAAGATTATTTAGATGATGATTTTAGACGTTTTACAGGTGAACAGATAATAAAATATTTTGGAGATAATGATATATTTAATACTGGATTTGCTTATGGTTATCATATTTTTGAAAATAAATAAGAAAGGATAGATGAAAAATGAAAAATTATTTGTGTAAAGATTGCGTACATAACAATAATGGTTGGTGTGAAAAACGTAAATTTAATGGGTTAAAGAAGATAACTGAATGTACAGATAAGAAAGTAGAAGGATATTTTTCAGCAGAAGAGAAACAACGTTATAATGATAGTATTAAGGAAATATTTCATCCTATAAATATTACAGAGTATAAGAATTTTGGTAAAAGAGAAGAGTTTTATAATATTCAAAGACAAATCGAGGCTATGGACAATAATAGTACTATCACCGATATAAAACAAATAATGGTCAATTTGGGACAAATGTTGGATATAGAAGAAAAAATTCAAGGAATTGCAACTGAATATGAGATAGATCAAGATATTGTCAGCGGAAGTAAAGCATTAAATAATAAGTGGTTAAAAGAAGTCGGAGCTTATAAAGGAGGAATACAAGTTAAGTATGAATAAAAATAATATTAATAAAGCAATAGACTATGTAATACAAATATATTCTGATAAATATAATTGTTCAATAGAAAAAGCTACTAATATTGTAAATGATTCTAGTTCTATTGAATTATTAAAATTAAATCCAGATTATGTATTGCATTATAATTTGGAATATTGGGCTAAAGAAATAAGGAGGGAAGCATTAAAGTGATAGGAATAGAATTATATATAATTACTGTAATATTCTCTATGATAATTGTTGTATGGAGTAAATATAAAATTCAAAGTGATCCAATTTTAATAGATAGAATTTTGCATTCAGATTCAGATAGTAGTAAAAATATTCAGCATCCATTAATGTATGTTTTTATCCCTATAATTAATATTATATTTGATTTTTTTATGATCTGGATATTAACTACTGATATAAATAATGTAAGAAAATTTTTTGAATAAAATAAATAAGTAGGTGCAATAAGTATCATGAATAGATATCAAGTGGTAGATTATAAAGGACAATGTAAAGAAGTGATTTATGATTTTGTAAAAGAGAAAGAATTCTGTTGTAAGGGAGAATTAGATTCCTTTGTAAGAATGCATCCCTCTTGCTTTTTATGTTATTAAGGAGGCATCTTCAGATAAGATTATAATTATAGCTTATTTTAATATGTATTATCATGAATACTTAAATGAGAATGGTAGAATATATAATGAATTAAGTTATAATTCTGATCTTTTCGATGATAATGATTTAGCAGAGTATTATGAACTGAAAAAAAGAGAATATGGTCTTAAAAAAGAGTTAAGTCATTTAAAAGAATTGACAGAAAAATATGAAAAATAATTATGAATTGAATAATAAGTGCTTAAAAGACGTTGGAGCTTATGAAAGAGGTGTATAAATTAAAAATATAAATTGAGTTAAATATGTTATACTAATATATATGATCTTATAGGAGGAAATAATATATGGACAGTAGAAAACAGAAAGCTTTATTATCAGTTAGAGTTACTACAAAATTTAAAAAACAACTAGAAGAGATAGCTGATTCTAAAGGAATAACTTTACCTGATTTGGTAAGATTTATATTGACAAGCTATATTGAGGAAAATAAAGAAAAATAAATATATATTAGTATAATTTATTATATTGACAACTTATAATGGTTAACAATAGTTGATATATGTAAACTATAATTATATACTGTAAACATCAAGTAAAACATATTAATTATTTGCTTGATAATATAACTATAGGAGATGTTTTAACTATGATGTTAAAAAAAATTAAAGAGCAATTACAAAATTTAGATAAGAGGACATATTTAGTTCACCAGCTAGATCCTAAATTTGAGAATTTGGAATATATGAAATGCTGTACAGAAGATAACTACATTAAAATCTTTGGATTATTTGATAACTTGGACAACATAATTAAAATCAAATATGACAGTATAACTGAATTGCATATAGATAGTATTAATGTTTATATTGAATTAAAGAGTGGACAATCGTATTATTTTAAAGAAAAAAGAAATAATTTAGTAGAAATCTTTGCAGATTTTAAGAAACATGATTTGGATGTAAGCATAGATAAGTTCTACATAATAAAGGATTATTCTATAGTAGGACAAGATGATGGGACATACATATTAAGAGGGATGACAGTATACGAAGAAGATGAAGAATTAGAAGAGAATGAATATAAGGATTTTAGATATAAGCTGAAATTTGATAATATAGTGGAAATAGATGAAGATTATGAAGAAGGATATCATCATTTGCAATTAAAACTTATTAATGGAGAATATATTGAGTTTGAGGCAGAGTGGTAAGATATTGGTCTATGAATACATATTGAAAGGAGGTGAATTCTTATTTTGAAAGTAAATAGAGCGGAACAAATACAAATCAATAAAAATCATCCTATGTGGCATATTATCGATCAATTTAGTTTTTATTCTAAAAACCTTTATAATTATGCTAATTATATTATTCGTCAAGAATATATTAATAATCATAATTATATTAAATACAGCCAAATGGCAAAGGATTTAAAGACTACAGAACCTTATAAGCAATTAATGTCACAAGCTTCTCAATGTACTTTGCAAGTATTAGATAGATGTTGGAAATCTTTTTTTAATGGAATGAAACAATATAAAAAAAGTCCAGATAAATTTCTTGGTAGACCTAAGCTACCTAAATATAAAAAGAAAGATGGTAGATTTCCTTGGTTTCTTAAAAATAATCAGATATATTTTGAGAACGGTTATCTTTGGTTTAAATTAAAAGTATTTAACGGATATAAATTCAAGACTCATTTAACTGATAAAGATAGAATTATTTCAATCAGATTTATTCCTAGAGGGTGTATTTATGTATTAGAAATAGTATATGAGAAAGAGATACATGATAAAGTAGAAATAGAATCTAAGAGGATTATATCAATTGATTTAGGCGTTAATAATTTTGCAACTATAACAAATAATATTGGTAAACAACCAATTATTATTAATGGCAGAGGAATTAAATCTATAAATCAATTTTATAATAAAAGACGAGCAAAAATACAATCTATATTAAAGAAAATAAATAATAAAGATTGGAGTAATCAATTAAATAGAATTACATTAAAAAGGAACAATAGGATAAAGAATTTCATGCACCATGCAAGTAAATATGTTATTGATTATTGTATTAAAAATAATGTTGATACAATAGTTATAGGGAAAAATGATGGATGGAAGCAAGAAAGTGTATTAAGAGATAAGGTAAATCAGCACTTTATAGGAATACCATATGAATTATTTATACAAATGCTACAATATAAAGGTGAAGATAATAATATTAAAGTTATAGAGAGTAAAGAATCATATACGAGTGGTACATCATTTTTGGATAATGAGTTACCGATAAAAGAGAATTATAATAAAAATAGAAGAATAGTAAGAGGTTTATTTCAATCAAATAAGGGGATATTAATAAATAGTGATGTAAATGGGAGTTTACAGATAATGAAAAAGGTATTTTCAGATGCTATAAAGTATGGCTATGGAATAGAGGGATGTCTGACCCCTATAGTTATAGATGTAGTGAAATTGGTTGCATAAATAATTATAAATAACTTTGTAAAAAGTCAATAGAAGAAGAATTTTATTAATTTTTTCTATACAAAATAAATAAATAGTGATATAATAAAATTAATAAATTGAAAAGGGGTTCTAATTATGAATGATTTAGATTTTCATTTTTTCGGATGGGATACTAATGAATTTAAGACTGCACTAAAAAAAGCTATAGAAGGTGTCAGTAAGGCTAAAATTGATGATTTAAAAGCAATGATAGATTTAGCATTAGATATACATAATAAAGAGATGTTTAATGAATATACAAGTAAATATAAAAAATTAATAAATAATAAGAGGTGATACATATGCAATACAAACTAAATCCAACCATAACGGAACAGGAATTAAGGGATTATGGATTCACTGATTTTAGTAATGGGCATTGGTATTATTGTAAGGATTTATATAAAGGAGACATAAGTTTTAATTTAGATGTGTTAAAATCAAATTATAATTATATTGAAATTGATGTACTGGATGAGTGGTGGTGTCAACCATATGATTATGAATGGTTACTATCTATGAATAAAAATGCTAAAGTTGCTAATAAAGTTAAAAGAGAATATGATAAAATGGTTAGAAAATTATTAAAAGACAAAATTTTAGTGGAGGTGGATTAAATGAACAAAATCAATAGAATAAAGGAACTCGTAGAATTGTTAAATAAAGCATCTGATGCTTATTATAATACAGATAGACCTATTATGTCAGACATAGAATTTGATAAGTTATACAATGAATTACAGCAGTTAGAGAAAGAAACAAATTTTATAATGACTACATCACCTACTATTAATGTTGGATTTGAAGTTAAAAGCAAATTAGAAAAAATCACACATACTATACCTCTTTTATCTTTAAATAAAACTAAAGATATTAATGAATTTAGTAATTTTGTAGGGAATAAACGTATTATATTAATGTATAAGGGTGACGGATTAACTCATGAACTTATATATGATGATGGAGAACTGCAACAATCTAGTACTAGGGGTAATGGTTATATTGGAGATATTGATACTTTTAATGCTAAAACATTTAAAAATATTCCTTTACATATAAATTTCAAAGGGTATTTAAAATTGTCAGGTGAAGCAGTCATTCTTGATAAAGACTTTGAAAAGATTAATAGTGAGTTGCCTCCAGGTGAGCAATATTCAAATAGTAGAAATTTGGTTGCAGGATCTATAAGACAATTAAATTCAAAGATATGTAATAAAAGAAATGTTAGATTTTATGTTTTTAGTCTTATAGAATGTGAAGGGAAAGAATTTAAAACTATGAGAGAGCAACTTAAGTTTCTTGAAAGTTTAGGTTTTCAAATTATTAATTATATAAGTAAGAGATATGTTGTTAGAGAAGCTTTAGAATCAGATATTAACATGTTAAGGAATAGAGCTAAACAAGAGGGATTTCCTATAGATGGTGTTGTAGTTGCATATAATGATTTAGACTATGCTAATAGTTTGGGTAATACTGCTCATCATCCACTTAGTAAACTTGCTTTTAAATTTACAGATGAAGAATATATTACTAAATATATAAGAACAGAATGGCAGGTATCAAGGACTTCTATGATTAATCCTGTAGCTGTATTTAAACCTATTGAAATAGATGGAGCAGTTATAACACGAGCCACATTACACAATATTGATTATTTTAAAGCCTTACAACTAGGTAGAGATGATAATATTCATGTAATTCGTGCGAATCAAGTTATACCCAAAGTTGTTGGAAATGATACTAAAAGTAATACAGAAGTAATTCCTGATAAATGTCCTATTTGTGGTGCCAAAACAGAAATTAGATTGCTAAAAACGGCTAATGTTTTATATTGTATTAATAATAAATGTCCATCTAAGCAAGTAGCACAATTTAGTCATTTTGTTTCAAGGGACGCTATGAATATAGTTGGACTATCAGAGAAGTCAATTGAAAAATTTATTAATTTAGGATTTTTAAAAGATTTACCTGATATATATAAATTAGAGCAATATAAAAATCAAATTATTAATTTAGAAGGATTTGGAGAAAAATCTTATAATAAACTAATAAAATCTATTAATAATTCAAAAAATTGTAATCTGGCTAATTTTATATTTGCTTTAGGAATTCCAAATGTGGGATTGTCTACTGCAAAAGATTTAACAAAATATTTTGGTAATGAAGTTAATTATATTTTAAATGCTAAAATAAATGATTTATTAGATATAAAAGACATAGGGGAAATTGTAGCGAACTCTATATATAATTGGTTTAATGACAAAGATAATCAAGATATATTACAGGAATTATTTAAATATATTGAGTTTAATGAAAAAAAAGGAATGAATAATAATTTGAAAGATTTAACAGGAATGACTTTTGTGATAACAGGAGATGTTCATAGTTTTAAAAACAGGAATGAATTTAAATCTTTAATTGAAAATCTTAATGGTAAAGTAACAGGTTCAGTTAGTAAGAAAACAAATTGTTTGATAAATAATGATATAACATCAACTACAGGTAAAAATAAAAAGGCAAAAGAATTAAATATTCCTATTATTACAGAAGAACAATTTAACAATATGATTGGAAGAGAAAAAAATGGATAATATTACAAAGTGGAGATTAGAAGATAAAATAAAGAAATATTTAATTAATAGAGTAAAAAATGGGGCATCACAGGAACAGATAAAAATAGTAGATGTCGATATGACTAATCCTAATATAGAAGTAGTAATTAATGAATTGTGTCAATTAGACTATATAAAACTAATTAAAGGGGGTTCTTCTGAAAAAATAATAACAAAAGATTTTTATGATTATATAAAAAAAAGAATGGATGGAGGAGAATATCAAATGAATATGACAGTTATAAATATTAATAACAAAAGATTATTAAATTGGAAATCTACGCAAGTTGTTCAAAAGATTAATGAGGAACAAATAGTTATCGTAGAAGAATTACATATTAAAGGAAAGGGACATATTAGTTTAACTAAAGTAATTGAGAAGTTCAAAGATAAGGATATTATAGATAAAAGGATAGTCATAAGACCAATAAATAATGATAAATATGCTTTAGTAATGGGCTTAAAATGGTTGTTGCTTGCTAGAGAATTAAAGAAGCCATTAACATGTATAATTGTTGATACAAGCTATACTCATAGGAAACTAGTAAAAGAAATTGGATTGTTAGGATACTATTTTAAAGTACCTAATAATACTGAAGATATATTGAATCTAAGAGATATCCATATTTCTAAGAGTTTTAAAAATACTAAACCTCAAAAATATAAAATTAATAAGTATAGAAATTATTTTAATGAACATAAATGTTTGGATAAACCAGTTGTAGTTCAAAAGAAAAATGTTGATGGTAAGGAGTATATGTTATTGACAGATGGATATATAAGATATCTTATATTTAAGAAAAAAGGCATAGTAAATATTCCTGTTAGATATGCGAAAGAAAGTGGAAATAATGCTGTTAAAATATCATAAAATAATAGGATGGAAAATCAATAACTAAAGATATTAATATTAATGTGATAAGTGAAGACGAGGATATAGAAGTTGATACAGAAGAAATTAAATAGAAGGAGTACATATGAGAGAATGTAAATTTAGAGGGAGAGCAATATGTGATTATGAACAATTTGGTATTATTGGTATCAAGAAAAATACATGGGTATATGGATATTATTATAAAGATGTTGAAGAAATAGATGATGAGCAATCATTTGAATATGTATCTTATATAAGAATGCCATATGGGGATCATTATGTTGATATTGAGATTATTCCAGAGACAGTAGGAGAATATACAGGCTTGAGAGATAAGAATGGCAGAGAGATATATGAAGGAGATATATGTAAAGAACTATACGAAGATGGTATGGAAACAGGAGAGATATTACAGATTATATGGTCAGGATATTACAAATTTGATGCCAAAGTAATTAAAGGAGGAGTCCTAACGGAAGGACTTAATTTCCCTTTATGGCATTGGGATAAACGTGAAGAGAATGGATATAGGCAATTAGAAGTTATAGGTAATATCTATGAAAACCCAGAAATTTTGAAGGAAGGCGAGTAAATGCGTGATATAAAGTTTAGAGCATGGGATAAAGTAAGCAAAACAATGTATACAGATGCAATTAATAATTGCGTGGATTCATTCGATTTGATTTTGAAATACCCACAAGTTTATGAGGTGATGGAGTATACGGGGCTAAAAGATAAGAATGGTGTAGAGATATATGAGGGAGATATTGTTGAAGGAGGATATTTAAATCCTTTAACAGGTAAATTTGTTAGTAAAAAATATGAAGTAGAATACAGAGACAGTGGTTTCTATGGGAAATTAATAGGACATAGCCCTTATGGTGACACGTGGTTACATTTTATAAAGGGTGAGATTATTGGAAATATATACAGGAATAAAGACTTACTGGAGGATAATCGAAATGTGTAGATACTGTGATTTTAGATTAAGAAGAGAACCTTTTGGCAAAAGAAAAATATTAAGAGGTGATTTTTTATTTGATGATAGAGATGATTGTGCTATTTGTATCTATATCGGCAAAATAGATTGTAGCAAATATGACAATAGATATAATGCTAAATTTTATATAAATTGTACAGTTCATGATGATTATAATAGTGATGGTTCAGTAGAAATTAAATATTGTCCCATGTGTGGAAGAAGGTTGGAGAAAATAAATGGATAAATATTTGTATGTGGAGTTTATAAATAATTGGGACTGTTATATTTGTCAGTATACAGGAGAAGATATACCAGTAACAAGGAGAATTGCGAAAATAAAGTTGACTGAAGAACAAATTAAACAATTAGAACCTAAAATTGTAGGTACAAGTAATAATAAAAATATATATGAGGATAGAAGATTAATATGTATTCAGGAAGAAGGAGATAAAGGTAATAATAAGAATTGAAAAACCTGATTCTACTGAGTATATGATATCTGATAAGGGTTTTAAAATACTTAAGGAAGATGAGAAAGGAAATATCAAGTTTTTTAGGAATCTTGATACCGGAAAAAATATAGCGTTTAAAAATTTATTAAGAGGAGAAATAAAATGAATAGATTTTTAGTAAAAGTCAAATCTGGAGAAGATAATAAATTAAGAATGTTTTGTAAGATAATATTTAAAAGTGATTTAATGAATTTATACATTGTAGAAACTAAAAATTCTATAGACTTTATGAGAAATTTATCTTGTATACAATCTATTACGTATGATTATAACGGGACGATAGAAGTTTGATTTTATATAAAATTAATAAATGAAAGGAATGATAAAATGAAATTCTTATATTTAATCAAAGTTGAGCCAAATGCAAATAATAATAAATTTTATAGAATGATTCAAACAAATGAAGATAATTTTGAAGCTCAATATGGAAGAATAGGAAATACTAATTTTCAAACTAGGACTTATTCATTATATCAATGGGATAAAAAATTTAAAGAAAAGATAAGGAAAGGATACGTGGATAAGACTGAATTAGTTGCAGAGCCAAAAGTAAAAGAAAAAGTAAAATATAAAGAAATTGAGGATTTAGATATTAGGTTAATAGTTCATAGATTACAGGCTATGGCAAGACAAGCTATAAAAGATAATTATACTATATCCTCTAATAAAGTAACACAAGTTATGATAGATGAAGCACAGAATTTAATTGATATTCTATTACAAGAAAATAATATTAATAAATTTAATAAATATTTAGTCGATTTATTTGAAGTGATTCCTAGAAAAATGAGTAAAGTTGCAAATTATTTAGCTAAAGATTCAAAAGACTTAGCAGGTATTTTACAAAGAGAACAAGATTTATTGGATGTTATGAAAGGGCAAGTAATTCAGAAAAGTATATCTAATACAGGTATTAATAAAGAAACTATAAATGATAAGACTATATTAGAAGTAATGGGATTAGAATTTACGAAAGTTACTGATCAAGATATAATTTTGATAAAAAAGCAATTAGGTTCAATTAGTGATAAGTTTTATCAAGCGTGGAAAGTTATTAATCTTAAAACACAAAAGCAATTTGACAATTTTATAGAAAAGAATAAAATTAAAAATAAAAAATTATTATGGCATGGCAGTAGGAATGAAAATTTTTGGAGTATATTAAATACAGGATTAGTATTAAGACCTAATGCAGCTATTACAGGCAAGATGTTTGGATATGGAATTTATTTCGCTCCAAAAGCAAGGAAATCATTTGGATATACTTCATACAATGGTTCTTATTGGGCAGGAGGTAATTCAAAAAGTGCTTTTATGGGATTATTTGATATAGCATATGGTAATCCATACAATGTATATGATTTTAATAGTAAATATTATGATTTGAATTATGATAAATTACAAAAACAATGTCCAGGAGCAAACTGTTTACATGCTCATTCAGATAAAGACATGTTAAGGAATGATGAAATTGTTGTTTATAGAGAAGATCAATTAACAATTAAATATTTAGTAGAATTAAGATAAAAATTAAAATACATAAAATAAATAATAAATATAAAGGGGAAATGATATTATGTCAAATAAAATTAATCAAGAAGAAGTAAAAGTTATTAATTATGAGAAAGTGTATCAACCATTTGTAACAATTTATAAGGATTCTGATGAAAAGAAAAGTGATGGATTTTATATTAAGTCTAAATCAGAAAAAATTATACATAGTGATAATAGAACAATAGTAATATTAAATGATGGTAGTAAAGGTATAGCAAAATGTAATCCTGATGACGAATATAATAAAACTAAAGGAATAAAAATAGCATATATTAGAGCAAAAATAAAATCTTTAAATAAAGAATTAAAAAATTTAGTAAAATAATAAAAGAATCAGAATCTAAAGTTATGGAGAAAAATATAAATGAGAATGTGTAGTAAATATAAACAATATATAATAGAGAAATATAAAGAATACAAAAAGTTATTTATAGTTGATTTATTTCTATATTTTGTTTGTATGATGCTTGTTCAAGGTAATGTGGTATTCCCGCATTATATTCTATATATAATGACCTCTGTAGTATTTGGGATAGTTATGAAGGAGCATATTAGAATTCTATTAATGTATAGAAAAGAATATAAGAAAGTGAGATGAAGTAAAAATGGGGAAGGTTTTAGATGATCCACAATCTTATTTTGACAATTTAAGTGATGAAGATTTTGAGGAATTATTAAATAAATTTGGTTTTAAATATACGAAAGTGAAACCAGGTGAAGGTGGAGTATTTATAAAAGGTAAAAAACTTAAAAATGAAGATTTTGAAATAACAAATAAAGATAAAAAATAGAATGAAGATCAAATAAGTATTTTATTTAATAAGGAGGATTCACTAGTATGGGTAAAGGAAAGCCAAGACATGATCCAAATAAGTCACAGAATCAATTGGGAAAAGTATGTTCATATTATGAATGTATTTGTGGAAGTCCTTGTTGTGAAAATTCTTTTGTAGCAGATGTTTCTATTTGTAAAGGAAATCCACATAATTGTGTCAAAATAAAATATAAAAAATTAGCTTGTAGAAGTAATAGACAAAAGAATAATAGTTAAAAAATATAAAATTAATAAAAGGAGAATATATATGAAAATATTAAAGAATATAAAAGTACCTACAGGGAATATACTTATTGTTCAAGGAGATAAAGGAAAACTAGAATGTTTGTCATTAGGTGATTATGGTAAAGATGTTAATTTAAAAGCTGATTTTATGGGATTGTCAAGAGAATTAAAAGAAGTACATCATACTAAATTAATGCCTTTATCAAAAAAATGGGTAGTAACCATATCAACTCAATATGGTTGCTCTATGAACTGTCGATTCTGCGATGTACCAAAAGTAGGTAAAGGTATTAACGCTACATATGATGATTTAAAAAATCAAGTTCTTAATAGTTTATTATTACATCCTGAAGTTACTACAACAAAAAGATTGAATATACATTATGCGAGAATGGGAGAACCCACATGGAATGAGAATGTACTTGAATTTACAAAGAGTGTAAGGGGAGAATTATATCCTCGTCTAAAATATAGCTTAATACATCCTGTGGTTTCAACAATGTTGCCTAAAAATAATAAGAATTTAATTAAATATCTTAGTGATTGGATGGAAATTAAAAACTATTCTTTTGACGGAGATGCAGGATTACAATTCTCAATAAATTCAACTTCTGATGAAGAAAGAGACTATATGTTTAGTCATAATTCATTAAGCTTAGATGAAATATCAAGGATAGGTAAAGATTTAGATTTCCCGAAGGGAAGGAAGATAACTTTAAATTTTGCTGTGGCAGGATATGAAATTAATGCTAAAAAATTAAGAGATTTATTCGATCCTAAAAAATTTATAATTAAATTGACTCCTATGCACAAAACTCATACTGCTTTAGAAAATGATATTAAAACCATAGGAGACTATACAGCATATTATCCATATGAGCAGCATGAGAAAGAATTAAAGGAAGTTGGGTTTGATGTATTAGTATTCATAGCAAGCGAATATGAAGATTTGGGTAGGATTACGTGTGGGAATGCTATATTGAGTGGTACAATGCCAGAATGTCCTTATACTGAAGTAAAATAATAAAAATTAAGGAGGGACAATAGTTGAAAATCGGAGTAACAGAACGTGGAGATGCTGGTTTGGATTTTTCTTGGGTAGACAAATTATTTCAAGCTAATATAATAATATCTAAGAATTTAAACAATAAACTAATAGACAATTTAATTAAATATAAGGATAAAATAATATTTCATATGACTTGTACTGGGTATGGAAGAACTATATTAGAGCCTAATGTACCTAGTTTAACATTTACTTGTGAGCAAATCGAAAAATTAATAAAAAAAGGATTCCCAGCAAGACAAATAGTTCTAAGAATAGATCCAATTATATCAACGAATAAGGGAATATTTAGGGTAGAAATTATATTAAATGTATTTAAAAATATAGGTATTAAAAGAGTGAGATTCTCATTTTTAGATTTATATCCTAATGTCCAAAGAAGGTTTTTATCAAAAGGGATAAAACCGCCTTACAACAGCTTTACTGCTCCATTACATATGAGAGAAGATGCTTTAAATATGTTGGACAAGTGGAAAGATGTTTATGAATTAGAAAGTTGTACTGAAGATACTCCATATCAATTAGGATGTATAAGTCAAAAGGATATTGATATCTTGGGTATAGATAAAAAATTAGAAATAGGCGGATATCAAAGAAAAGGATGTTTATGTGCTCAAGGAAAAACAGAGTTATTAAATAATAAGTTCAGGTGTCCACATCAATGTTTGTATTGTTATTGGAAAGATAAGTAGGAGGTACAATAATATGATCAATGTAGAAAAGTTTTTATCAAAAAATAATATAAATTATACATATGCATTAGTAAAATATAATAATAAAATAGAGCCAATATATTTTACTAAATACACTAATGAAGATAATAGTATTTGGTTTTTAGAATCACCCTGTGAATTAAATAAGATAATGAAAGTAAGTAAACCTATAGACAAATTTTGTAGGGAATATGTTGAGCAATGTATAGAATTAGGAAGTGATGAAAATGAAGAATATTTTATTAATCAATTCATTAAACCGATGATTATTAATGATTGGTTATATGAAATAGAAAATTTTCAATGTGAACCATTTTTGCCTATTGACGTAGATGATATTAAATTAATTTCTGAGAGAGAATGTTTGAAATATATGTTGAATATAAAAAGTCAATAAATTTAGATTTTTATATAAAATTAATAAAATTGAATGGAGGCTAAAAAATGGATGGAACGCAAATAGTAAATACGTTAGGTAAAGCAATAGATATGTTAGCAAAGAAAATGAGTATACCGGCAAATAAGTTATATGAAGTAATGCAGGGACAATTAAAATTTGATATATATAAAATGTCAGAACACTTAATCATTTTTATAGTACTGCTAATATTAGACATTGTATTAACTAGAAAAATTATTAAAAGTTTAAGGACAGAAGATGGATATTTTTATGAAGATCAAAAATTCGAAGATGGAATAATAACATCTTTTAGTTTTGTAGGGATAGTAATATTAGCAATTATATGTATAGTAGGAATTTTTATGGATATAAATACAATAGTCCAAATAAATGTAAGTCCAGGATATTATATATTTAAAGAATATATACAACCATTAATACAGTAATAAATGTTTGATTCATAAAAATAAATAAGAATAGAGGATGATAAAAATGAGAATTGAAAATGTAAAAGTATATGATTTAGAGGAAAGTATTAAAGCAGCTAAATATCCAATGTCTGTCAATACAAGTAAGTGTACTTCAGAAATAACAAAAATGACTAAAAAATTAGCTCAATCACCTAAAGGAGAGGCTCATGATCAATTTTTATCTGGGATACGAGTTGCTTTTGACTTAACTTGTACTAATAAGATGTGGGTGGAGTTGGAACGTTATCGATTTATAACATTTGTATCTAGTCAATCCACAATGCATAGAATAGCTAAATTTGATTTACATGCACAATTTAATCAATATGTTGATCCACGTATTATAGCTACAATGGAGGAATTAAAGGGGATATATAATAAGACTCATGATGCAGAGGATTATTTGAGACTTTTGTATTCTAATCCGGCAGGATTTGAACTTACTGCAAGACTTACTACTAATTATAGATGCTTGAAAGGTGTCTTCTGCCAAAGAAAAGATCATAGATTACCAGAGTGGCGAGAGTTCTGTCAGTGGATTAAGACTTTACCTTGTGCCACAGAATTAATTGTAGGAGAAAAATAATAATACAATTTCAAGTAGGACAATAAAAAAAATTGTCCTACTTCCTAAAAGGAGGATATAACTATGAGTGTGTATGTAACGGGCGATATTCATGGTAGTATAGATATTTCAAAATTAAATACTAAAAATTTTCTAGAACAAAAGAATCTATCTAAAAAAGATTATTTAATTATTTGCGGAGATTTCGGTCTTGTATGGAACAATTCTAAAGAAGAAATTTACTGGAGAAAATGGCTTAATGATAAGAATTGTACTGTTCTTTTCTGTGATGGTAATCATGAAGGATTTGACTTATTAAATAAATATCCTGTTGAAAATTGGCATGGTGGAAAGATACATAGAATAGAAGATAGTGTTATTCATTTAATGCGGGGTCAAGTATTTAATATAAATGGATATAAATTCTTTGTTATGGGTGGAGCTATGTCAGTAGATAAGATATTTAGAAAAGAATATATATCATGGTGGAAAGAAGAAATGCCTAGTTTTAATGAGATGAATGAAGGGTTAGATAATCTCAGAAAATATAATAATAAAGTGGATTATATTATTTCACATACTTGTAGTTTTAATACTTTAAAAATCATTAGTAGTTTATGGGGATTCACTCCAAAACCCGAAGATGCTTTAAATAAATTTTTCGATATAATTGAACAAGAAGTAGAATATAAACATTGGTATTTTGGGCATTTTCATGAGGATTGTATGATTAAGAGCAATCAGACTTTATTATATAATAAAATTAGAAAAATAATATAAAAGAGTGGTGTAGAGAAAATGAGTATATCAAAAAACTATTTATTGGAACAAATTAATAGAAGTCGAACAAGTATAGCAGATGAAAATAGATTATATGATTTAGATACTAATAATAATCATTTATGTGATGTTTGCCATAACAGAGGTCATTTATTTGTGCTTGATGAGTTGGAGGATTTTATTAAAAATAATAATTATAATAAAAAGACATTAAGAAATATGTTAAAGAAATTATATTTAGTTGCTGATAATTTATCAAAGGAAATAGAAGTTAAATATGAAAATGATATTGATAATAGCAGATTAGAATTATCTAAAAACAGGAAGGATTATATTGAATTATTCTTATATTATGGAATAGCATGCGAAGCTAATTGTTTTAAAGAAATCATAAATGGTAATTATTATGTGGATAAATCGGCGTATACCCCTACAGATTGGGAAGGCTGGATTAGCAATAAATAATGATTTAAAAATTAATAAAAATAGTTGACAAATTCGGTTCATAATATTATAATAAAATTAATAAAAGAAAAAGGGGAGATTATTATGGATCGAGTTTGTAAATTTTTAGAGTATTTAAAATTTAATTTGAATAGAGCCGATGGGACAATAAAACAATACAAAATAGATTTAAGTATGTTTATGGAATATATAAAAAGCATAAAAGATATTAATGAAATTAATGATGATGTAATAAAAAATATAACTGATACAGATTTAGATAATTTTGTAGTGTATTTAAATAAGGATAGAAAGATGTCTCCTAGTACTATAAGTAGAAAAGTAGTTGTATTAAAAGAATTTTTTAAATATTTATATAATAAGTGCAAGTTATTTGATAAAAATATTGCAAGTGATTTGCAGAAGCCCAAATGTCCTAAAAGATTATTGCAGCCATTAAAGATATCAGAGGATAAAAATTTATTATCAATTATTCAAAATGAATATAATAATAGTAGAGAAGGAATAAGAGATTATACTATTATAACTATATTTTTAAATTGTGGTATTAGAAAACAAGAATTATGTAATTTAAATATCCAGGATGTAGATCTAATAAATAATTCTTTAAGTGTTATTGGAAAAGGAGATAAACAGAGAATTATTTATTTTTCTGAAGATGTGGCGAATATTATAAAAAAGTATTTAGTTATACGTGAAAGATATTATGATCAATCAAAGATAAAAGATGAAGATGCATTATTTATTAGTAGAAAGAATAATAGGATATCAAAAGATGCAGTATATAAGATGGTAAAAAAATATATGAAGAAAGCCAATATAAATACGAATGTTTTCCATGTTCACTCATTAAGACATAGTTTTGCTGTTAATAGTTTAAGAGCAGGTACTAATCTTAGATTAATCCAAATGGCATTGGGGCATTCTTCTTTAAAAACAACAGAAAGATATTTAGATGTGTCAAATGAAGATATGAAGGAAGTTGCAAACAATATAAGTAGTATATATCGATAATTTTTAATAAATTAATAAAATTTCTCTATTTTTTGTAAAAAACATTAATAAAAGTATTGATTATTGGATATAATAGTTATATAATTAATATAAAAGATACGATAGGTATGTATTTTCGTATAAATAATAAGTAGAGGGTGAGAAATATGAAAGATAGAGAAGTGCGACAGCCTTTTGAAGAGAAGCTATCTGCATTAATAAAAAAATTTAATGCAGATACAGAGATAAAAGAAAAAATAATTAATGAATTGGAAAACAAAATAAGTAGAGGAGATATTGCTAGAATTTGGTCGGGTAATCTGCAACTTATACGTTTAAATGATTTAGAGTTATTATTATTCTCAGATGCTTTTTATAAAGCACTAAATGGATCAAAATTAGCAGAAGAAATAAATCCTCACAATATATTTACTGATAATGAGTTTAATGAAGCTTTGCATATATCGTTACCTCAAGAAACGAAAAAGAATTTTATGACATTTAATAATGTTATAAGAGTATATCAAGAAAAAATAGGGTGGATTTATCATATACCTATTGTTACTCCAGAACAAATTGTGGAAATGAGTAATAATAGAATAACTAATTATAATTTTAAAGCCCAAAGAGGAGCAATAAAGAAGAAAATATTTGGAGTAGAAGTTAAAATACCACAGATTTTTCCAGAAAAAGTTGATACTATTGCAGAAAATATAGTATCCGGTAAATATTTTCCTGTTGATACAATAGTAATTAATGTTTTGAAAAATGGATGTGAAAAATTAGTTTTTACTCCTACATTAAATGAAAATATAGGTAATTTAACTTTATATAAAGTAGAGGGTAGTTCTAATGATGAGATTGATGGTGCTAATAGAATTCAGGCTATAAACAAGGCTTATACTATGGCTAAAGAGCAGGGAAAAACCTTAGATATTAGATTTAAAATGGATATAATAAATGTTGATTTATTAACATCTAATGATTGTATTATACAGATTGATAGTCAAACTCCAATAGGAAATGAAAGAAGAGAATTTTTAGATACTTCTAAATTTACAAAGATAGCAAAAGATATTAATATTTATGAAAATGAAGAGACTAATATTTTATATCAAAGAATAGCTGAAGATACAAAAGATTATAACCTTTTTAATAAAATAAGTACAATTCAAGTGTTTTCTGAAGGGTTAGAAGATCATTATAATAAATTGTTAAAACAAAACAATCCTTCGTTATATACGAACATATTAGATTATATAGTAGATTTCTTTAATCAGTTTTTAGGTAATTATTTTGATTATGTACAGAACATTATAGATACAAGGAAAAAAACAGTATTCTTCGATATTAATATGTTTTATTTATATATTGACATATCAAAAAGGTTGTTTAGTTTATATCAGCAAGATGAAAAGGACTGGAGAAAAAAAGTAAAAGAAATAGCTAATTTTTTTGATTTTGATAAAAAAAATAAAGAATGGAAAGATATTAGGACTACTGGGAGATTAACTCCTACCGCAAAAAACATATTTAAAGAATACTGTGATAAAAAAATGAATAAGTTATTTGGAAAAGAGGTGAAGTAAGATGCAATTAAAGAAGCATTATGGTAAATTACAACAAGATGTTGAGCTGAAAGAACAATTTTTAGAGAACATGAAAAAAATAGATAAAAATTCAGACGGGTATATTTTGAATTCACGTTCAAATTTAAAGAAAATAGGAGAATATGAAAAGAGACTAAATAAAGATGTATATGATTTTAGTCTGGTAGAATTAAATGATATGCTATATGAAATGGAATTTGGTACATGGGGAGCAGCAAGAGAACTAACAAATACTTTAAAAAAATATTTGATTTATGCAAGAAGCAAAAATTTAGGAAATATGTCTTTAGATATCACAGATTTTTTTAGAAGTGATTTGTTAAAAAAATATGTGTCTAAAAACAAGTTAAAAGGAAAATTTATTAATGAAAAAGATTTAAAAAAAATTATAAATACTCCAGCAATTAATAATCCTAGAGATAAATTATTCCTTTGGCTATTACGATTAGGAATTAGAGGGAAAAGATTTAGTGAGTTAAGTATGTTGAAGAATACTGATGTTGATATAGAGGGTAGATTTATTACTACTAATCAAGAAATAGTAAAAAACTTACCTAATGAGGTTATTATTTTAATTAAACAAACAATAAATACCAATGAATATTATAATATAAATAAAGATAGACAAGGTCAAAGAATTGAGAAAGCTTTATTTTTAAAAAAAAATAATTATTTGTTTAGACCTGTAGATAGAATTGGACACGTATCGAAAAATATGACAGCAACAGATTTCACACAACTGTTTAATAAATTAAAAAAATATTTTGAGGAATATCCATATGTTACTGCAATGACAATATATACTAGTGGAATGTTGTGGAGTTTTCGTAAATATTTACAGCAATATGGATATACGAATGATGATTTAAATGATACTTATAAAACAAATAAAATATTTGAGGAATTTAGACAAAAACATTATCCTGATGCAACAGGATCATATTCTTATGATTTTGTTGCTTTATATAAAAACATCATGGATTAAAAGTATGCAACTACAAATGTAGTTGCTTGTTATCAAAAAAATATAAATAATAAAAATCAAAAGTTAGGTATATTTATGATATACTTGCTTAAAAATTCTTTACGTGGTAAAATAATGATATACAAAAATGGAACATCCGTTCGATAACTTTGTGAAAAAAGAATATAGATACTATATTTTAATCTATATTCTTTAAAAATATCTATCATTAACCAATAGATATTATATATCAAATTTGAAGGTAATTTGACCACATTCTTATGAGTTAGGGTAAGATAAATAGGGTAGGAAGTATCCGAATAAAGAGGTCTGTGGACATAGTAGGTTACGAGGTGGATGAAGCAGAAAAATCTAAGAGTGATCTTAGAAGCACGTGACTTTAGTCATGTGAACTTCACGATCAGTAAATATAATTATAAAGGGGAGCGTTATATATGGATGAAGAAGTATTTGAAAAAGAATTAAATAAATATAATAAGGATATGAATGTATTAATTAAATCTAAAAAATGGACAAATTTATCTGAAATTAAATTACAAGAACATTTGACTAATATTATTAAGTTACGTAACCCACCAGAAGAAAAATATTATCTTGATTCTAGTTATATATCTGATTTGCTTAATAAAAATAAATATATGGAAATCTATAATGAGTTGCAAAGGTTATTTAAGAGCTTTATCCCTTTTATTACAATAAGGCGATTTATACATAGTGCTGAAAATATAGGAATTAAACAAACTTGCGATTTAGTAAATAAATATAAAAGCATTGGATATCATTATAGTAAAACAATGGACTATATTATATAATAATTTTTCTATAAAACAAGGTGGTTAAAAGAAGAACGGCGGGAATCATCTAAGTCTTTAGCTTAGATGATGAATAGCGATAAAAATAAGGAAATTTAAATAATGAATAATTATAGAAGTAAAAATCATAGGAAATATAAAATAATTTATCATATTATATTTGTCGTAAAATATAGACAAAAATTATTGTATCTAGAATACCACAGGTTTTACCTGTGGTTCCGAAAAGCTTATAGCTATGAGTAGAAAAAAGAAAAACTCCAATATAAAATAGAAGTGGGTTTGCCAACCACAACTAAAATATATTGGAGGTGTGTCCGAAATGGACAATAATAGTTTAGCACACAGCAAATGGAATTGTAAATATCACATAGTTTTTGCACCAAAGTATAGAGGACAGATAATATATGGAAAGATAAAGTCAGATATAGGAGTAATACTAAGAAAATTGTGTGAACATAAGGATGTAGAAATTATTGAAGCAAATGCATGTAAGGATCATATACATATGCTTGTAAGTATACCGCCTAAATTAAGTGTATCACAGTTTATGGGATATCTTAAAGGTAAAAGTTCATTAATGATTTTTGATAGACATGCAAATTTAAAATATAGATATGGCAATAGGCAATTTTGGTGTAAAGGGTACTACGTTGATACTGTAGGAAGGAATAAAAAAATTATAGAAGAATATATAAAAAATCAAATACAAGAAGATTTAGCATACGAACAAATGAGTTTAAAAGAATATATTGACCCATTTACCTTAAGCTTAGCAGAAAGCCCACGTCTTTCAAGCGTGGGATGAATGCTTAAAGAATTTATAATAAAGGTTTTGAAGCGAGCCTTATACTATCGTTAATGGATACAGTGGTATCTTTGATAGTGAAAGTCTTATAGAAATAAATCAGTGATATTAGCTTTTGAGTTAATATAGAAATTTATGTATATAAGAACCCCTTGCCTTTAGGCTTGGGAGTTTCAGAATACTAGAAATGGAAGTAGATAAAGACCATACTCATTTTATGATTGATTCTGAACCTAAATCATCTCCTTTAATGATAGTTAGAGTTCTTAAACAGCAATCAACAAAAATGATATGAGATCAATATCCTAGAAGTATGAGGAACATTTCTGGCATGAAATTACTTTTTGGACGGATGGATATTTTTGTTCTAGTATTGGAGAAGTTAGTCAACAATCTTTAAAGAATTATATTGAAAATCAAGAATAAATTTATATATAAAATTAATAAAATGAATTAAAAAATAATATTAATAATAGTATAATTAAATTATAGAAAAGGAGGTGAATGTCTATGAATGTAATTTTAAATAGAGGTTATAAATATAAAATAAAACCAAATAAAAAGCAAAAACAATTTTTACTTAAATCTTTTGGTTGTGCTAGAAAAATATATAATTATTATGTTGATTCTTTATATAAACAATTAGAACAACAAGAATATGAAAATGGATTAATAAAAAATATAAAATATGATACTCCTGCAAATATAAAGAAACAATTTATATATATGAAAGAAATAGATTCTTTAGCTTTATGTAATGCTCAAATAGATTTTAAAAACGCTATTAAAAAATTTAATAAAGAATATGACAAAAAGTCTTATTCTAAAAGAAGTAAGAAAAGACAAAAGACGTTAGGAATAATACCTACATTTAAAGATTTGAAAGGTATGCCTAAATTTAAAAGTATAAAGAATAATGACTTTTCGTATAAAACAAATAATCAGAGTCGTGGTGGTAAATGGTCTGATATTCAATTAAAAGATAAATTATTATATATTCCTAAACTTAAAACCTCTATTAAAGTTGTAAAACATAGAGATTTACCTCAGAATTGTATTATTAAAAATGCAACTATTTCAATGGATTATAAAAGTATATTTTATGTAAGTTTATGTGTAGAATATACTAAAAATATAGAACAAAAGAAAAGCGAAAAAGTTCTAGGATTAGATTATTCACAGCATGATTTTTATGTAAGTAGTGAGGGTATGATAGCCAATTATCCTAAATACTATAGAATTATGCAGAATAAATTAAAACTAGAACAACAAAGACTTTCAAGAAAAATTCTTAAATCTAATAATTGGTATAAACAAAAGAAAGTAATATCTAAAATACAGACTAAGATAGTAAATCAAAGAAAAGATTGGTTGCATAAGGAATCTACTAGATTGTGTGATAAATTTGATGCAATAATATTTGAAGATATAGATTTAAGAGGAATGGGACAATGCTTACATCTTGGTAAAAATTTATCTGATAATGGATTTGGTATGTTTAGAATATATTGTAAATATAAATTAGAAGAAAGAGGGAAGCAATATATAAAGATAGATAAATGGTATCCAAGCAGTAAGAGATGTAATAATTGTGGATATATATATGATAAATTGCAATTATCAGAAAGAGAATGGACATGCCCAAGTTGTAGAAGTATAATTAAAAGAGATTATAATGCAGCATTAAATATAAAAGAGGTAGGGCAGACCTTGTTAGCTTGGTAATGAAATACTCGATAGAGTATAATCCCAAGAAGCCATGAAGTCTTTAGCTTCGTGGAGTGTCACGATATGTTTTCTTAGCTATCTTATTTTATAGAAAATATAATTAATAAAAATAATATTGACAAATTAAGAAAAAAGATCATATTAATAAAATAGCAATTTTAACGATTTTTTATGCTTGAAAATTAAAGTAAAAACAAGTATGAATGAGAATGGGAAAGATTAATTGATAATAAAATTTATAGGAGGAAATAAAAATGAGTAATTCGGTATTTTTTAATAATGAAGATATAGTTGAGAGCAGTGATTATAAAGATGCTGTTGATATAGGAGCATTTCTACAAAAAATAGAGAATTTATGCTCTTATGAACAAGATTATACTTATAACCAAGTTGTCGATTTAGAGAAAGCAGAAGAAATATTATGTGCAATAAGATTAATAATGAAAAAATAATTTGAAGCGAGGTAATAAATAAATGAGAGATTCCAAAAGAATTAAGCCTTTTTTACAAGAACTAGAAAAATATTGGATGAAATATCCAGATTTGAGATTTGGACAGATGATAATTAATTTTAGTAAAGAGATTTGTAAAGACGAAGTTTATAGGGATTCAGATGTTTTTAATATAGAAGATAATGATTATTTAATGTATATAAAGGATGCAATAGGAAGGGAGAAATAAGAAAAATGAAATTAGAGGTAAAACATACAAAAAGTTCGGAAGAATATTTAAAAAAAGTATTTACAAAATATAAAGAAGTAGATAAATATTGCAATTTGATTACTGTAAATGGTAGATGTGTTATTCATCTTTATGCAAAAGAAGATACTAGACATGACAATAGTAATGTCTTCACTGGTTATGGAGATGCATATAATTGTGAAGTATATGTTTTTGATGAGGAGAAAAAATTATATTATAAAACAAAATATCATGATCAAGTAGAAATAGATAGGGATGTAAATGCTTGTATTAGAATATTTAAGGATTTAAGTACAGTCATAATAATTCCTTTGCCTTGTAAAGTGTTATTGGGACAATCAATATTAGTTGTAAGTCAAAAAGATAGAAAATAGAAGAAAAATTAATAAATGAACTGTTTTAAGGTGATTGGAGGGGATATTGCAATGAAAAGAATAAAAATACATAATTGCACAGATTGTCCGTATTCTGAATTTTATACAAGTGGTGATCCTGATCTGAAACCAATTTTTAAAGATGATAATATAAGTTATCACAGTAAAATGAGAATAGTAAAGAAATTTGTTTGTACTCATCACGATCTAAAGGAGAATGAGAGAAATATTAATAGTGAGAATATACCAGACTGGTGTCCATTGGAGTCTGATAACTCATTTGATAATATGCTTGAAGCTGGTCAAGAATTTAAAAAGAAATTAGGATTAACAGATAAAGAGATTGATAAGTTATTAAAAATATTAAAGAGAGAAGAGGACAAACAATGAAAAAGAATGTAGACGAAAATGAACTAGTGCAATATTATGTTGTAAATAAAGATCTAAATATGTCAATTGGGAAAACTTCAGCTCAGGTCGCTCATGTAGCTACTATTATTGCTATAGAAGAAGGAACTAGTATAAAGCCGGAAATATATACAAAATTTGATGAATGGTATGCAGATAATCAAACTAAAATTATTTTAGGTGCTCATCAAAAGGATTTAGAGAAATTAGTTTCTGAAGGATTTTACTATATTAGGGATAATGGGAAAACTGAAATAGAACCAAATAGTTTGACTGTAGTAGGGTTAGGTGTAATGACCAGGAAAGAAGCAAAGTTATATATTAAGAGGTTTCAATTATTATAAAGAGAGTTTAAGGTGATATAAAATGTATTATGGGAATAAATCAATAAAAGAATTAGATGATTATTATAAGATAGATACAGAACCATTTATCAAATATCCATGGTGGAAACATAAGCAATGTGAAAAAATTCAATCTGCTTTTAACAATCATGGAATTATGTTGACACTAGCAGAGTGTAAAATGATGTATGAAATATATTCAGATGAGGCACTTTGTGCAGGTTGGGAAAATGGATTAGAAGATATGTCAAAAAAACAGATATTTAAATTATTACTACCTTGGTTAAAAAATATATTAAATGATAGAGAGGGAAGAATACATAGATTAGTCGAGCAATTAGAATTGAACGGATATTTGGAAGATTAATATAATCAATAAAACTACTCTTTTATCTTGATTGGAAGTAAAAAATGACAATATCAATACCATATATTTTATACTGTATAGTAACATTTTTTGCTGGTTATGGCATTGCTGCTCTTGTTGATGATATAAGATATAAATAATGGCGATAGAGGTGAATTATATGTATAAAGATAGTTATAATAGAATAAAGGCTATTAAAAATTCATTCAATGATTTGATAGATAATATAAAAGAAATAAAAGATCAATTAGAAGATGTATACATTAATACATATCGTGAAGTTAGAGAAGAAATTACACAAAAGCAAGAAGAGTATGTACATGAGTCAGAAGAAACTAAAAGAATCTATAATCAATTAGATTTTGATATATGTAGTAAATTAATAAAGAAAATACTACCATTAAGAGTGAGGTTATTCAATAAAATTCATTGTTGTGGAACAAACATAGAAAATGGGAATACAATACAAGTGGCTTTTTATTTTAATGATAAAAATGAATATATATATTATTATAGCTTTGCTCCATATCAAATACGATTATTTCTTCATATAAAATAAATAACTATTGAAAATTAATAAAAATAGATTTATAATAAAAGTAAGAGGTGATGATATGTTTAAAATAGGAGATAAGGTAAAAATAGATTTTGCATCTGATTATTTACTGAATGAAATAGACAAAGAAATCTTAAAAAATATGAAGAAATGGGATAAAGAATATAATGGCATACATAAAATAACAGATATATTTACATCTGGATTATGGACGGATCATGAGATGAAAAGATATGAGCTTGATTCATACTATATATTCTTTTCAAATGAAATTAATAAAATTGATAAAGAAAAGTAATCTCAAATATTTATATATATTATAAATTATGAGATAGAGGGATTAGGTTTAATCCCATTAGTTATAAGTAAAATTTAACTATAAATGACTTCATAAAGAGTCAATAAATTAAACTTTTTATCTTAAAATTGGAGGTTAGAAATTATTGAAAATTTTTGTTGTTAGTCATGTGGATTCCGACTTTGATTGTATAGAAAATACACTATGTACTACGAATTTTGATTTAGCTGTGCATCATGCATTTAACTATTGCAAAGAAAATAAACATACTATAATTAGCGGAA
This sequence comes from Clostridium sp. MT-14, assembly GCF_042436595.1. NCBI lineage: Bacteria > Bacillati > Bacillota > Clostridia > Eubacteriales > Clostridiaceae > Clostridium > Clostridium sp. MT-14. The sequence continues at coordinate 39,408 of NZ_JBHMIY010000003.1, read as the reverse complement.
TTGAAATATGGGAAGATGATAAATTACTTTTTGACTATGGGCATATGAATTATGATGTTATTAATAATATAGATATAAATAATGAAGAACTCAATTATGAAGATATAAAAAAGGATATAATTAAGCAACTTAAGAAGGGCAAAGGAGGTATTAAGTTGAATGGATAAATGTTGTAGAAATTGCAAATGGTATTTTGAAAGTCAATGTAATTGTCCTGATTTAATAAGTAATATTCTCTTAGAGAATAATTATAATGGTACTACATATGTTGAAGATGGTTTGTTGTCTAAGGCTATAGAAGAAGAAGTTAATTTTTCCGATATAAAGGACTTGATAGTAGATAAATTATATGAAGAAGGATATATAAAGAAAAATAGGAACATTAATAAGTTCGATATTGAAGATATAGAAAATGGGCTTATAGAAATAATAGATGAGGGATTAAGTAGGAGTATAATGAATTATTTCGACAATAGAATTAATAATAGTAGTGTTAATTTCAACAATATAGATGAATATCATTGTTGTTATTGGGAATAAAATTAATAAATTATAAAGGAGAATGATATATGGAGTTTAAAAAATATCAACACATAGAAAGATTTGGTACAGATGAAGTAGAGGATATAGAATTTGGTCATTGTTTTGTATTTTTTAAAATAGATGGCACAAATGGTCAAGTATATTTAAATGATGAAGGCAATATTGAAACTGGTAGTAGAAATAGGATATTGAGTATAGATAAAGATAATGCAGGTTTTTGTGATTATATATTACATAATAATAAAATAAAATCATATTTAGATAAACATCCTAGTCATAGATTATATGGAGAGTTTTTAGTTCCGCATAGTATTAGAACTTATAGAGATGATGCTTGGAGAAGATTCTATATATTTGATGTATGTATAGATAAAGAAGATGGTGGAATAGAATATATCCCTTATAATATATATAAACCATTGTTAGAAGAATTTGAATTAGATTACATACCTCCATTAGCAGAAGGAAACAACCTTACATATGATTCTTTAGTAAAATTATTGGACAAGACAGGTCAATTTTTAGTTAAAGATGGAGAGGGTAATGGTGAAGGAATAGTTATTAAAAATTATGATTTTTATAATAGATATGGTAGACAAACATGGGCAAAGATAGTATGTAATGAATTTAAAGAGAAATTTCATAAAGTAATGGGTGCAGATCAACTAACAGTAAAAGTATCTACCGAAGAGAAAATTTTAAATGATTTTTGTACAGCTGCTTTTATAGAAAAGGAATATGCAAAAATAGTAAATGAAAAAGATGGTTGGAAAAGTCAATATATACCTATGTTATTAGGTAGAGTTTATTCAGAATTAATAAAAGAAGAATCATGGAATATAATAAAAAAATACAAGCAACCAAAAATAAACTTTAAAACTTTAAATGCGTTAGTTACTCAAAAAATCAAACAAGTAAAATCAGAAATATTTGCTTAATATGGAGGTGTAAAATATTGAAGCCAAAATTTATTATGATGATTGGAATTGTAGCCTCCGGTAAATCAACTTATGCTAAGTTATTGGCATCAAAAGAAAATGCAATACTATTGTCTTCAGATCAATTAAGAGTTGAATTATACAATGATATTAATAATATAGAGCATAATAATGTCATATTTGAAACAATACATAAAAGGGCTAAAGAGTATTTAAGGCAAGGGAAAAATGTAATAATAGATGCAACTAATTTATCTTATAAAAGAAGGAAAGCATTTTTAGATGAATTGAAAAAGATAAATTGTATAAAAGAATGTTATTTAATGGCTACCCCTTATGAATTATGCTTACAACAAAACAAATTAAGAGATAGGCATGTTCCTGAAGATGTAATAAAAAATATGTATAAATCAATATATATTCCCCAGCTATATGAGGGATGGGATAATATACACATAATTTATAATACAAAAGATATGAAGTTTAACTTCTTTAAATTATTTAGTGATTTAGACTGCATAAACCAAGATAATCCACATCATACACTTACAATTGGACAGCATTGCAATAAGTGTAGAGACATATTAATAGATATTTTAAGAGGTAATAATATTAGTGCATATAGTAGAGAAGGAATTAATTTATTAATGGCTGCACAGTTGCATGATATAGGAAAACAATTTACTAAACAATTTAAAAATAGTAAAGGAGAAGATACAGATGTAGCACATTATTATAACCATCAGTTAGTATCAGCATATAATAGTCTTTTTTATTTTAAAGAATTAAAATATGAGCAAGAAGATATATTGAATATAGTTAAATACATAACTTTTCATATGCAGCCATATTTTATAAAAACAGAAAAATCAAAGAATAAATTTATCAAATTAGTAGGGCAAAATTTTTATGATAAATTAATGTTATTAAATCAAGCTGATAAAATAGCAAAATAAAATTAGTAAAAAGGGAGAAATGATATTATGGAACTTAGAGATTTAATAGGAAATCATATTTTAACAGGAGTAGATTATGGTACAGAAAAAATCTTAAATGATTTTGATGAAGAGTATGATGGGGCATATGTAATATTTAAATTGGATGGGATTGAATATTTAGCAAGTGAAGATCCAGAAGATGGATATAGAAGCTGCTGTAATGAATTAAAAATAGTAAAAAATAAAATCAAAAATATTTTTCAGCCAATAGAAGTGCTTTGTAAAATGCGAAGTGATGGCGATTGGGGAATAAATGATGTTTTAGAAATTTATGATGCAATAAATGGTAAATTAATATTAGCTATAGGGACAATGAACACTGATGATTATTATCCTTGGTTTGAGTATGAATACAATCCTGAGAATATGAGTATTAATCAAAAATAGAATAGAATTGTTCTTTTATGTGAAATTAATAAAAGTATAAAAATATTATTAGACAAAATTAATAAAAAAGTATATAATAATATTATAGAGGTGAGTAAATGTTTGAGAATGTAAAAACTGGATTTGTATATAATAAACTAATAAAATTGGGTTATTATATACAAGAATTTAATAAAGGTAAATATGGTGATTCAATATCTTATATTATTCCGAATATACAAGAAAGCATCAATACATATAGATCTTATTTTTCGGGTACTGAGGAATATAAACAATATGTTTTTTGTATAGGAAATATAACTTATGGTGTTGAACTAGATAAAAATTTTGTTTTTATAAAAGTAGAAGATATTGTAATATTCCATAATAGAGATAATCACACTGATAGTGGACATTTTGAAGATGTATATCGAGGTTGGAATCATACTACGCCCAAGGCTATGTTAAATAAAATAAAAGAGGATAGTAAGATCATTGACAAATATAATAAATTAATAAAAGGATATATGAAATCTCATAGTACAATAGAAAAGACTGAATGGATGCAAGAACAAGAAAAATTAAATGAGATATTTAAATAAGGGGATGAAACTTATGAAATTATTAGAAAAGAAAGTAAATCTGTTTGATTTAGATAACAAATATTATTTAGCTCATTGTATTAGTGCTGATGCTGGAATAGATAATAGAGCAATGGGATTAGGGATAGTTATTCAATTTAATAAAAAGTTTCATATGAAAGCTAAAATAAAGAAATATGCTGAATTAAATGATATTAAAGTTGGTAATGCGATATTAATAGATAGAGTATTTAATCTTATAACGAAATCTAAATATTATGGTAAGCCTACTTATGATTCTCTTAGAACATCTTTAGAAGCCATGAAAGAGCAAATACTAAATAATGATATACATTATTTAGCTGTACCAAAGCTTGGATGTGGATTAGATAAATTACAATGGGGTAGAGTAAGATCCATTATACAAGATGTTTTTACTGGATTAGATTTAGAAATTTTAGTATGTAAATTATAGATATATTTAGGAGGTATTATAATGAGCAATGAAGAAAATCGGAAGAAAACAATATATAAAAAAGACCAAATGGATGCAAGAACAAGAAGAATTAAATAAGATATTTAAATAAGGAGGCAAAAAAAATGGAATGTTTAACTGAAGTTAAAAAAAAAGTTTCTATAAAGGCAGGTGATGTTTTACTTTATTCTAAAACAAAAGCGTTTTTAATAATAGAAACTAATGATAAATTTATAGGTACACAAATTTTTAATAATAATGGCTATTATCATCTAGGCTTTAGCAATTATTATAATATCAGTGCAAATAAAGTCGCAGAAGATATAATACGAGAGAATGGTGATTATATAAGAGTTATTAACCTAAAAGATATGAAAGTAAGCTTTTAAAACAATAGTTTTATGTTAAATAAAATTAATAAAATCTTGTTTTTAAATTTATATTTAAAATAATTGTTTCTATTAAGAATATATTTGTATAGGAAGGAAAATTAATATGATAGAAAATATGACAATAAGACAGTTGTTGAATACAGATGTTATTGAAGAAGTCGACGAGGCAGTATATAAGTTGATAAAGCATATGAATGAACTAAACACGATCAAAGGTCGGAAATATTTTTTAGGGGAATTTGAAGATAAGGGGAATTTAGAACTTCCTCCTTTAAATTTAGAATAAAGAGGGAATTGGAATTTAGAAGGGAGAAATAGAACATGGAGTTAGATAAACATAAATTAATATGGTTATTATCTCAATATTCTTATATAGCATGTAAAAAAAATTGTCCAGATTTTAAAGAAACATTATTACAACATGAAGAGAAATTAGGATTCGCTTATGACTTAGAAAGTCCAGGATATATATTAGAGCAAACAAAATGGTATATAGACTGCATTATAAAGGGATATAAATTGAATATAAAAGAAAGTGAGGAATAAATAGTTTGACAATATTAAATTTCATATTAGGACTATATATAAAGATTAGTATATTTACTTTTATATTATTTATAATATCTTCAAGTTTGACAAAAATCGGATTTGGAGAAGTTGATGTATTTAAATCATTTAATGAGGTAAATAAACAATTAGAAGAAATGAATGATGAAAAGATTAAAAATTTTTGTAATAATATGTTAAACAGTTGTATAAATAATCCAATGAATATATTAATGTATGAATTAGTATTCGCCTTTACACCAATAGTACATATATTTTTCTTAATATATGAAATAAAAGATATAATAAATAAATTAACTTATAGAAAGGGAGATTAGCAATGAGTTTAGGGAATAAAGAAGTAGATGTAATATATGTTTTATATGAAGATAATACAGTTACAATTTTAGAAGTTATAGAGACAGATGATATCCAAGTATCTTTAAATAGAAAAAAGTTCTATGAGAAAATATATGATAATGTTGGATTATATTGTGGTGTAGATGTATATGAGAGAAACAAAAATTAGAAAGGGATTAAATAAATGGATGAAGTATATGTAATATATTTAGATGGTAAAATGTATAAAAATTCAAGTAAGAAAATAGTATATTTAACTAAAGGTAGAGCTAAATCGGTGGTAACATCAGAAAGTAAACATATGGCAGAAGAAGAGTATTGGGAAAATAATAATCATAAATATATGTTTGAGTTATCAAAGAAAGAACAAGACATATTAATAAATAAGCAGAAACAAAGATTTGAAATAAAAACTTTTGTACCCAAAGATAACAGTGAAACTTGCTATATGGGTGAAATGCCTAAAAAACCACGTCCTACTTTGAATGATGAAGATATTGAATATAATGATTTAGAACCATCAATATGGCATCCAAGAAGAATAGTTAACTTAAAAGGTAAAATATCAGAAATAAAAAGAGCTGATAATGTAATTTATAAAGAGAAAGAAGATGATGATTAAATGTTTATATATTTAGCCGGAGCCATGAGCTACTATGATTGTATACATCAATTTGAATTAGCTACAAGATGGAGAGATGAAGCAGTAAATAAATTAAAAGTTTGTGGATATAATGATAGAGATATTTTTAATCCATGTAAAAATTATAATATTAATAAGACTTTTGATTCCAGAGGAGTAGTTTATCAAAATATATTTTATCTATCAAAAGCATCATTAATAATCTTAAATATGAAAGATTTAGATAAAAGTCCAGGTACATTATTCGAAATATGTTATGCAATTTTATACCATATACCCGTAATAGCGTTTGGAGAAAGTAAACTATATGAACAGCCACATGTTCACGAAAGTATAACTATTAAATTTGCTACTATGGATGAAGTTTTAAAATACATAAAAAATATGTACACTGTAAAATAGGGAGGAAATAATATGAACATAAATATATATATAATAATAGGTAGTACATTTCCACTTAGTTTAGATAGTGAAATATTATTTAAAATATATTCATTTGAAAGTAAAGAAAATGTATTAAAAAAAGCATATAAATTATTAAAAGAAAAATATTGTAATTTTGATGATATAGATATAGAAGTTTATACACTTGCAGAATATATAAGAAATATAGAAGAATTAAAAATAAATAATATACAGAAGTGATATTTTAAAGTAACAAGAAAGGAGTATATATGGAAAGTAATATCTTTGTGCCTAAAAAGATTAATGTCGGTTTTCAAAATAGGGAAGATACATATACAAAAAAGTTAGCTTATGTTATTTATTTTGATGAGAAAGGCAAATTAAGAAAAAAAACATCTTGGGATAATTGGAGAGATAAAGAAATAGATAATATTATTTATGATAATGAACCGACAGAAGGATTTGTTTTAAACAAACATGTAGGAGGATACTGTTCTGGTTGGGAACATAGAAATAGTTATATAAGAGTTTATGATCCACGTAAGTTTGAGTTCGAAATAAGCGTAGAGAATCTATTATACATACTTGAAAATTGTAATAGTATTAAAGGTAAAGGTCTTGAGGGCAACTTCGTGTATGGATGGGATGGAAAAGATCTAGTTCTGATACCTACAGCATCACCTGATTATGTTGAAATATCAAAATACAATAAGATTATACATGCCAATACTCATATAAAGACAAAAGATTTAAAATTAGGGGCGACATACCGAACAAAACAGAATGAAGAATGGATTTATATGGGTAGATTTGATTACTATAAAGATACATATGAACGAATTCCTGATGGAATAGGATCGTACGGAATGACAAAATATAAAAACATTATAAAAAATATTAATAAAGGTAAATGTCATTATTTTGCTAGAGAATGTAGATATAGCTGGGTTGGTGATCTTCAATTTGAGACTTTAATATTAAAAAATTTGGGTAATAAATTCATTTTAGCAGTATCTACAGATTGTGTTGAAAACTATGCAGAATTATTTGATAAACTCGAACATCAATCATCATATTCTCCATATGATAAAGAAAAGGATGAATATATAAGATATACTTTTGAAGAATTTAATGAAAAATTAACTGATTATAAATGTTGGAGTTATTTCTTTGACTCTCAAAGGAAAGAAGTATATATACATAAACTATGTGATAATCCACTTCAATATGGCTGTTTAGATAGGAATTATTGTTGTAGTGAAATAAAAGGTACACTTGAAGAAATTTATAACGAAATAGAGCCAGCATATAAAAACGAATATTTAAAAAATGGGAAATTATATAGGAGGATAAATTAATATGGCAAATTTAAATGATTCAAAAATTATGAATTTAAAAGTGTTAATTGAAGGGAAGAAAAAGGAATTAAAAAAATTAAAGCAATTTTCACCAATTACTAACTGTTCTATAGAACTAGATAGGACAAGATATAATATCAATGTTTTGACCAAAGAACAACTTATAGCTTTAGTAGTAAAATTACAAGCCTATATGACTGCTGCAAAAGAATTGGAATTATTAGATGAATATGTGATAAGTGGATATAAGGTAGAGGAATGGATATCTGATATTAAAACAAAATTAGATGTTTTAACTCAGAAAGATGAAGAGAAGAAACTTAAATTCATGGAAAATAAATTAGATAAATTATTAAGTGAAGATAAGAAAACTGAATTAGAACTAAGTGAGATTGAAAATATATTAAAGAAAGAATGATATTAATAAATTAAACAAAGGAGAATATAAATATGACAGCTAATAAATTAAGAGAAAAGCAAAAATTAAATTTGATAAATCAAATATATGAAAGTGATTATTGTGAAAATACATACGAAGAATTACAAAAAATGACAAATACAGAACTACAAGAGTATTGGGAATGTATAGTAGATAGTATATCAAGTGAAGGTAGCTTAGGGTCGTTAGGTGTATGGGATGAAAATGGTAATTTAGAAGACGGATGGGATTGTTTTGATGACTAAATAAAACAGAAATTTTAATTACATATAAAATTAATAAATAGAAAGGATTGATAATATTAATACGATAGAAGAATTAGAAAATCAGATATACAACGAAGACTGTATAAAAGGTGCAAATATATTATATAAAGAAAATAAAGAATGTGTAGATTGTTTAATAACCGATCCTCCATATAATTTAAGTCGAAAAAACAATTTTAAAACTATGGGTAGAGCAGGAATTGATTTTGGTAAATGGGACAAAGAGTTTGATTTAACAAGTTGGATAAAACCTAATTTGTCTATATTGAAAAAAGGAGGTAATATAATAATATTTAATGATTGGAAAAATATGAGTTACATAAAAGATGAATTAGAAAAGAATAAATGTTTAATCAAAGAATTAATAATATGGCATAAGACAAATCCTATGCCTAGAAATAGAGACAGATTATATGTTACTTCGTGTGAATACGCTATATGGGCCACAAAAGGAAAAGGCTGGACTTACAATAGACAAAGAGATACGTATGAAAATGCTATATTTGAATATCCTATAGTTCATAGCAAAAGAAGAATACATCCAACACAAAAACCAATAGAGTTAATTCATGATTTAATAAAAATACATAGTAACGAACAAGATATAATATTTGATCCATTTATGGGTAGTGGAACAACAGCAATAGCTTGTTTAAATACCAACAGGAATTATATAGGATTTGAAAATAATAAAGAATATTATAAAAAAGCACAAGAGAGAATTAATACATATAAAAATAAAAAGGAAAGAAGGAATTAATTATTAGTAAAATTAAAAATGATAAATATTATACACCTCCCGATTTAGCAAGATATTGTATAGATAAAACTTATGAAATAATAGGACAAGATAATATATCGGAAGTAATTGAACCAAGTGCAGGGAATGGTAGTTTTAGTAAACAAATACCTAGTGTGTGTTGGGCTTATGATATAAAACCTGAAGATGATAGTATAATAAAACAAGATTTTTTAGCTCTAGATATAAATTATTTAGATGGAAGATTGATTATTGGTAATCCTCCATATGGTACAAGAAATATATTAGCTGTTAAATTTTATAAGAAATCAATACAGTTAGGAGATTACATAGCATTTATATTACCTATAAGTCAATTATATAATACTCAACAAATGTATGAATTTGATTTAATATATAGTGAAGATTTAGGTATAAAGGAATATAGCAATATAAAATTACATTGTTGTTTTAATATTTATAAAAGACCAGAAACAGGAGTATTTAATAAGAAACCTAATTATAAATTAAAAGATGTTGAAATAAAAGAATATAGAAGAAATGGAACTTATAAAAAACCAGAATATTATGATTTTGGAATGTGTACATGGGGAAATGGTACTTGTGGAAAAGAAGTAGAATATATAGGTCAATATGCTTTAGAATTATATATTATCATAAATAATCCTAAATATCATAAACAAATAATTGATTTATGTAAAAATACTGATTGGAAACATTTATGTTCATCAATATCTATGGCAAGATTACCAATGTGGAGAGTTTATAAATATATAAAAGAACAAATACCTGAAATAAAATAGAAGGAAGGAATTAACTATATCTAATATAGAAGAATTGAAAAATAAAATATTAAACGAAGATTTCTTACGAAATAATTTACCAGATGAAAGTATAGATTTAATAGTTACAGATCCTCCTTATCCTACAACAAAAAGAGGAACAAGTAAAAATACTACTACTGGAGGATTAGTTAGAAGCGAATTAGGCAAGGAAGGTAAAATTTTTAAACATAATAATATAAAACCAATAGAATATATTCCAGAATTTTATAGAATTTTAAAAGAAGGCTCACATTGTTATATAATGACTAATCATGTAAATTTACAAATAATATTAAATACTGCAATTAGTTGTGGTTTCCATTTTATAAAATCTCTAATATGGAATAAAGGGAATAAAATAATGGGGCAAGCATATATGAGTCAGTTTGAATATATTTTATTCTTTAGGAAAGGTAAATTTAAAAAAATAAATCATTGTGGTACATCTGATATATTAAATGTTCCTAATAAAAAGACCAAAGATAAATATGGTAAAAATATTCATGATACCGAAAAACCAGTAGAATTAATGAAAATATTAATAGATAATTCAAGTAATATTGATGATATTATACTAGATCCTTTTATTGGAGTAGGTAGCTCAGCTTTAGCTGCGAAAGAATTAAAAAGGAAATATATAGGGTATGAAATAGATCCACAATATTATGACATTACACAAGAAAGAATTAATACATATAAAATTAATAAATAAAAATTATTTGCAATTTGCAACTCTTTGTATTATAATAAAATTAATAAATATGAAGTAAGGAGGCGAAATAAATATGAAAGTACAAAGAGTATTGCAAATTCAAATTAATATAAATCATCTAATATATAATACAATATCTGATTTTTGTTTTAAATCTAAAAATGTATATAATTATGGTAACTATCTTATACGTCAAACTTTTATTATTACTTCTCATTTGTCTAACAATATATTAATAAATCAAGAGCAACAAGAATATCTTAATAATATTAATTCTAAAGTGGATGATTATAATAAGTTTAAATTGAATAATTTAAAAAAGAAACAAGCTAAGGGTAAATGTTTAAATAAAAAATATAAACCATTAGAATACTTTAATAAGAATCATAAATATATACCATATGATTTCTTAGATTATTTGATGAAGGATTCTGAACCATTTAGAGATTTAGGTAGTAATTCCTCGCAACAAACATTAAGAACTTTAGATAAAAATTGGAAATCTTTCTTTGAATTGATAAAAGAATGGAAAAATAATCCCAATAAATTATTAGGTAGACCTAAATTGCCTAAATATAAAAATATTAAAAACGGTAAATTTCCCCTATATCTATGCAATAATCAATTTAAAGTTAAAGGCGGATATCTATATTTTTCTTTTAAACCCTTAAAGCAATTTAATAATATATTCAAAATTAATATACCTAAGAATAGTAAATTAATTCAATTAAGATTCATTCCTAGAAATAATATCTATAATATGGAATTGGTTTATGAAAAGGATATACTAGATGAAGCAAATCAAAAACCTAGGAGAATAGTTGGGATTGATCTTGGAGTAAATAATTTTGCTACGCTTACTAATAATATAGGGATTAAACCTATTATTATAAACGGTAGAATTATTAAATCTATTAATCAATTTTATAATAAGAAATTAGCTTATTATAAATCTATATTAAAGAAAACTAATAAAAAGGACTGGTCAAATAAATTAGATAAATTAACTATTAAGAGAAATAATAAGATTAAATATTATATGCATTGTGCCAGTAAAAACATTATTGAGTATTGTATAGGTAATAATATAAATACAATAATTATAGGGAAGAATAATGAGTGGAAGCAGAATAGTAAGCTATATAAAACTGTTAATCAACATTTTGTACAACTTCCATATGAAATATTTATAAAAATGATACAGTATAAAGCAGAGGAAGTAGGAATTAAAGTAATATTGATTAATGAATCATATACGTCTGGTACATCATTTTTGGACAATGAATCACCTATAAAAGAGAATTATAATAAAAGCAGAAGAATAGTAAGAGGATTATTCAAAAGTAACAAAGGAATATTAATTAATTCAGATGTAAATGGTAGTTTACAAATAATAAAGAAAGCAGTCTCAAATGCCTTTAAGGGATATGAGATAGAGGGATTAGATTTAAACCCATTAGTTATTTGTGCTTAGTTATTCTAAATATAAATTTAACTATAAATGACTTTAGAAAAAGTCAATAAATTAGAAGTTTTAAATACATATAAAATTAATAAAATGGAAGGAGAAAAAATATGTTCGAGGAAGAATTAAAAGAACTCCGAAATCAGTATGAAGAATATAATACAAAAATTAATCATATGGAACAAAATTGTTATATTAAGAAATATAATACATATAAAAAAGAGAAAGAAATGATTTACAGCAAAATAAATAGGTTAAAGGAACATATGCAAGATAATTGCAAACATAATATATGGTACTATTTGTATAGCAGTACAGATGATTATGAAGGTAGAACTTATTTAACATGTAAATGCTTAGATTGTGACAAAATAGAAGAGAGTAGTTTAAGATATTTTAAACATATAATAAGAACAAAAATGAAATTTATAGATGTGCAAAAAGAATATAATAAATTAAAATTAGTAACAAAAAATGAATCTATTTTAATGGATTTATTAAAAGAAAAAATTAATAAATAGAAAGAAGGAATTAAATGCAATACGTAGGGAGTAAAAACAGAATATCGAAGGAAGTAGCTCCTATAATACAATCATACATAACTAAAAATACTAAAGGTTATTTAGAACCATTTACAGGCGGTGCTAATATGATTGATAAAATACAATGTGCTAATAAGATAGGTTGTGATATTCATGAAGAATTAATAGAATTATTAAAATATGCTCAACATAATGAGTTGCCTGAAACTGTTTCTGAAGATACATATAAAAAAGTGAAAAATAATAAAGACAAATATGAGAAGTGGTATGTTGGGTTAGTAGGATTCTGTGCAAGTTTTGGAGCTAAATATTTTGGTGGTTATGCTAGAAGGTATAATAAAGATGGTGTTTTATTTGATGTTCCAAGACAAGCGATTAATTCATTAAGAAAGCAAAGTAAAACAATAGAATTTAAAAACACTAAATTTATACATAGTAATTTTTTGGATTTACCTATAGATAAAATAAATAATTACGTAATCTATTGTGATCCACCATATAAGAATGCAACAAAATATAAGACAAAAGATTTTCCTTATGAAAAATTTTATCAATGGGTAAAAAAAATAAGTATACATAATGTAGTATTAATAAGTGAATACAATATGCCTGAAGAATTTACTTGCATTTGGAAAAAGAAACTAAAAACCTCTTTAGGTAGTGGTGTAAACAAAGATAGTAATAAAATAAGAGTAGAAAAGCTATTTACATATAAAGTTTAATAAATCAAATAAAACACCATCTTTATCTTAATAGTGAAATTAATAAAGACAGTAAATAAAATCTATTTTTTAAGGAAAGGAATGATACATATAGAAGACATAAAATTAATAAAAGGTAATTGTCTTATAGAAATGGATAAATTAATAAGTAAAAGTATTAAAGTAGATGCAATAATTACAGATGAACCCTATGGAACAACTCAATGTAAATGGGATGAAATAATACCTTTTGATGAAATGTGGGAAAGAATAAAATTATTAAGAAGAAATGAGCATACTCCAACTATATTATTTGGAAGTGAACCTTTTAGTAGTCGATTGAGATTAAGTAATCTTAAAGAATATAAATATGATTGGGTTTGGGACAAAGTACGAGGAGTGGGACATTTAAATGCTAAAAAAAGACCTATGATGAATACAGAGAATATATTAGTATTTTATAAGAAACAAGCAGTATATAATCCTCAAATGAGAGTAAGAAATGTATCTAGAATTAGTAAAAATAATGCTACTCAAAAAGTATATGGAAAAAGTAAAGATCATTTTATTGGAAATAAATTAGATAAAAAATATCCTATTAATCTAATAACATTTTCTAAATCATCTCAAAAAGATATGATATATCATCCAACACAAAAACCAATAGCATTAATGGAATATTTGATTAATACATATACAAATGACAGAGATTTGGTATTAGATTTTACAATGGGTTCAGGAACAACAGGAGTTGCTTGTAAAAATCTAAATAGAAGATTTATAGGAATAGAGAAAGAACAAAAATACTATAACATAGCTGTAAATAGGATTAGTAATATTAATAAATAAGTATATAAAAACTACATTTTATTTACTTCTTTAAAATGTAGTAAAATAAAGGTTTTTAATTTTAATTATTATCATAAAATCAAAGATTTACATTCGTTTTATATAAAATCATATATAATTCACTCTTAAATTGTAGTTAAGATAAAATGTAGTTTATATGTAAACTATAATTTAGGAGTGATAAAATAAATGGAAATATTAATAGAATTCGGAAAAGATATTGGAGTACCATACGGAAGAGATCAATATACTAGAATGGGGCATATAGGACTGTTGGGATATAATGGAATAGATTATGGATTAAATTCAAATGGAGCTATTTGGACAGCAAGTAGCACATATTTAACACTCTCTCCAAATTATATAGGTATTATAAATCCTTCAGATGGAGAATTTCATCATATGAATAATTCAGGATACAAATGGTATAAATGTGAGAACATTAATTGTTATACAATAAAAAATATTTTCTTTTATTCATCTACGACTTATAGTGTTGATGGAAAAGCTTATTATCAAGATTTTCCACATAATATAAAAATAACTTGTACAATAGGTACACAGTCTAAAATAATTTTAGACTCTTTAGATATGCCCACAAATTATAATCAAAAAAGCAAAATCATAAATATTGAATTTTCAAGTTTAAAATATCTTGTAAAGCAACAAGATAAATATTATATGATTAAAGATGAGAATTTAATAGAATTAGGCATACCAACAGATAATATACAATTAGAACAATGGTTTAATGATTATGGGGTAGATGATTTAAATCAATTATGTACTAAATATAGCACAGAAACAATTGTGTCTTCAGGTGAGACATTAGGAGATGGTAAGTTATTTACTTTTAATATTCTTAATAACATGGAAAATATTAATAATGTAAACTGAGATAAAATAAATAATAATTGACAAAATTAATAAAAGATGATAATATATAAATATAGAAAAATAAAATTAATAAAAGAGGGATTACATGAAAAAAGTAATATTAATATCTGGTAAAGCAGAAAATGGCAAATCTTATGCTGCTAATCAATTAAAAAAGTTATTAGAATCTTATGATCAAAAGACAGTAATAATGTTCTTCTCTAAATATATAAAAATGTATCTAAAAGATTACTTTGGATGGGATGGAGTAACAAAGGATCAGTGGGCTAGAGATAAATTTCAAGAATTGGGAACAGAAAAAATCAGACATAAACTAGGTATGCCTTTATTTCATGTACATAGGGTAACGGAAGATATAAAAATATTAAGTGATTATTTTGATTATTTTATTGTTGATGATGCTAGATTTCTTAATGAAATAGCTTATACAGAAGCTCAATTTCCTCACAAAACTGTAACAATACGTGTTACTAGACCTAATTATAAAAGTTCATTAACTATAGAACAACAACAGCATGAATCTGAGACTGATTTAGATGATTATAAAGGATTTGATTATTACATAGATAATAATGAGAGTATAGAAAATACATTAACAAAATTAATAAATGAAATTATACCACATGATAATTTAAAAGTAGGAGACGTAGTAAAAATAAAGCGTATTAATAATCAGGTTAAAGCTAAACATTTAAAAGTCTATGAAGGTGAGACAGGAATAATACTTAATTGGATACGAATGGATGATGAATCTCCTAAGAAATATAAGGTAGAATTTCGAAACAGAGAAACAGCTCGTTTCTTTGGAAATGAATTAGAATTTATTCATCATAAAATTCCTGTATCAATGGGAACTTTACCTATATTAACTAAGGAGCAAGGTAAAATATTGTTAGATGATTTAGAAAAAGCAACATTAAAACCTGGTATGTTTAAAGGCTGTGGTGAAGAATTAAAGAGAATTATTGAGGAACAAGGATTATAAGAGATAAAGGGGGGATAGCTTTGAAAGTATTTCTAGGTGGTACATGTGCGGATAGCAAATGGAGAGAAAAATTAATTCCAATGTTAAATGTCAATTATTTTAATCCTATAACACATAATTGGAATGAAGCAGCAAGACAAGAGGAGATCAAGCAGAGAAAAGAATGTGATCTAGTATTATATGTATTAAGTAGAGCATATAGTACATATTCAATAGCAGAAATTGAGTAAACAAGATCTAAAGCATTTAGATCAAGTGGGTAGAATGGTTGAAAGGAATGGTGGCAAATATTTTCAATCACTAAAAGAAGTTGCCGACTATATTAATAAAATTAGTATTAAAAATTTTAAAGTTGGAGATAGAGTTCAAGTTTTTCAATTAGTAGAGCCTTCTCGATATACTAACATTGGTGATACTGGAATAATAGTTAGAGTAGGTAATGTTTCAAATATAGAGTATCCTATATCGGTCGATTTGGATAATGGAAAAAAAGATTATGGATTTAAAGAAGAGGAATTAATACATTATGAATAAAATAAGGGGTGATTAATAATGGATAGTGATATATATAATTCTATAATAAAAGTCTTAGGTAATGAAATAGATTTTCATTCACATAAAGACAATCCAGATTGGTCTAAGGAAAAAAATGAAGGGTTTAAAGAGGGACTAAAATATTGTAGAAATTTAATAGAGGGAATGAATGTAATTGAAGTGATATCCTGTGAATAAAAAAATATTAAAAAAGAGGAAAGAAATTAAATTAAATAATAAAAAAAGTTTTTCAAAACAATCATTACTTTTTATGAAGAAATATCCACATTTATTTCCTATATGTAATTCCTATGGAATTAGTAAAAAAAAGATAGATCGAATTTTTAAGATTATGCATAATATAACATTAAAATCAGCGATAAATAATATTAATTTAGAATTAGCAATAAGAATGATTTTGGTTGCTATAAAAATGAATCATAAATTTAAAGAGGGAAGTATTGGTAAGTTTTATTATGATTTATTCAAAAAAGAAGGAATTAAAATTTAAGTTTTATTTAAAAAATTAATAAAAATGTAAGGAGGAATAAAGATATTGAAGAAGAACAAGATACTGTATTGGTCAATAATAATTGTATTTTCAATAGTAACTTTCTGTATCATTCCTTGGTTGTTTATGGGGAATATGAGTCCGTATTATTATGTAGGAACAATGTTAGGTATGTTTTATATGTTGGTTTTTTATTCAACTAATGATTTAAGGAGGAAGAATGAATGAGTCTGTATGAGATTGGGAAATGTAGTTATTGCGGAGAGAAAAATCAAATTTTACGACCATCACCTTTTATGGCTGATATAAATAATATGATGTGTGAATATTGTTGGAATGAGACACAGAAAGAATATGCAGCTTCAAATGGAGAATATATACCTGATTTTGATAGTGAGAAAGATGAATATAATAAGTTATTAAAGCAAATACAGGAAGAAAATGGATCAAAAGAGTACTTATATACTAATTTAAAAATATTTGAGTTTGAAGATAGTGAAACGCACTGGATTGTAGCAAGAAGTAAAGAAGACGCTATAAATTTTTATGAAAATGACTATATAGACCAAGATTCAGACATTTTAGAAGAAAGATACGAAGTAAGAGAAATATCTAAAGATACTAAAATATCAATAAATGTTGATGAGGATATAGATTTATTACATATAATAAACAGATATAGAAACCAAAATGAAAAAGTAGATCACGTAAACATATGGTTATATTTAAAATATTGGATAGTGGAACAAACATTACAGAATAAAAAAATTATAGTACCTAATTTACTCGCAAGTACTGTATATTAGTCAAAAATTATAAAGGAGGATTATATGGAAGAAAAAATAATAAATGTTGGATTATATGGTGGCAAGAGTTTATTTGGTGGTAGAGAAAAGCCATTAGAAGCTAGTATTATTAAGTGTGATAAATATGATAAATGCTCTTATTATAAGAATAATCAATGTTTTAATGTTAGATCCTTTGGGAGTGGCTATTGTAAACATGGTAAAATAGATAATGTTCAAGGTTATACAAGTAGAGCAAAGAAATATTATGATTTTAAAAATAAATGGCAAAATCATGAAAGCTATGGAAAGTTAAATTATCCATCAAACAAGCTAGGTATAATCGATAATGAGGTAGTATTACCCTATACATATATTGAAATAATTGAAAGTAAAGATGGTGAATTTGATATTAAAGTTCCCTATTTCAGTAGTTCAGTGTCATTTATCGAATATGGCAAATTTGATATAAAATTAATAAAAAGAATTTGTGATTTTCAACCACAAGCAATGATGGGAGGACAAATTACAGATTATCAGAAAAAGATTGTTCCTTTGTTCTTAGCTCATTTAAGAGAAATTTTACCTGAAAGGTTTAATGAGTTTAAAAATAAGTATCCAGATTATATTCAAGAAATTAATTATATTGGTAGAAAAGCTCTTTTGAAAACAATAAAACCTTCTACAGTGTATTATAAAAGCAGGAGTTATCCTGAATTTAATGAAGAATGGTATTGGGATGGTGAAATATTAATATATAAAAAAGGATATATTCCTAAGTTTAATATAATAAAAGGTTATGATATTGTAGAAATTAAAATAATACCTTCTGATAAGGCTGTAATAACAATATCAGATAATAATCAAGTAGCTAAAGATACAATCTTTGTTAATTAGTTAAGGGGGATGAGAAATTCATATGGATAATAAAGAAATATGTAATATAACTGGAATTGAATGTAGTCATTAATATTAGGAGAGATTAAGGAAGTGAAAAATTATTCTGCTGATGAAATTGGTTTGGAATGGGATAATAAATGTTTAATGACTTTAGATGATTTTTCAGGACAATTCTTTGATAAGGTGAGTGAAGGTATATGTAATGTCTTAAAAGTTTTCAAAAAGGAAGGTGAAAAATATTAATAAGGATGTAATGTTTTCATCAAAGGATATGACATATGAAACACCACAATGGTTATTTGATAAATTGGATTTAGTATTTCATTTTACTTTAGATGTATGTGCTGTCCAAGAGACAGCTAAATGTGATACATATTTTACACCAGAAATAGACGGTCTAAAGCAAAACTGGAAGGGAAGTTGTTGGATGAATCCTCCTTATGGAAGAGAGGTAGGTATATGGTTAAAAAAAGCATATAATGAATCAGTTAAGAATAATTCAACTATAGTATGTTTAATACCGGCACGTGTAGATACTAAGTATCAGCATGAAATTGTATTTAAATATGCTAAAGCAATATGTTTTATTAAAGGAAGACTTAAATTTGGACATAGTACTAATTCAGCACCTTTCCCAAGTCAAATCATAATATTTGGAAGGTCAGTAAATAATAAGCAATTTAATACACTTAATGAAATTGGATTTACAATTAAAATTAATAATTAACTTAAAAACTATGTTTTATCTTGTCTTTAATTTCCTTATAGAATATTGCTTTAATGACATAAAAAATATAAATATTTGTAATATTATTATATTTAACTGAATAAGAACATTAAATTTCCTCATATTTTCTATGAATATATGTTATAAAGATAAAACGTAGCTTATATAGAAAATATGAGGAGAGGATACAATGAGTTTTTATTTAAATCCAAATATAGGTGCTGATAATTATCATTCAATATTTTTAACAACATTAAATAAAATGAAAGTAAATAAAAATATTATTATTTATAAATTAGGGTTTCAACCTCGCAGTAGCGGAATATCAGTAAGTGCTAGAATATATGATTCATCTTCTATATTTGATAAGCCTGTAATATTGCTAAAAGATGTTGAATATTATATAGGAGAATATGGTACAAATATAAAAATGTATGACAGTTCTATTACTCAATTACAAGATGATAGAATCACTCTTGATTTCTTATCTGGGGGATGTTTCTCACCTGGAGATTCTTTTCCAATTTCAAAACAATCATATTATACCACGTTCTCAGGGTTAAAGGAAAATATAAGTTTTAATTATGATTTGGTAAATAAATATTTAATCAAGCAGCAAGGAAAATATTATGTAATAAAGGATGGGAGTCCAATAGAATTAGGGATACCAACAGATGATGTACAACTAGAGCAATGGTTTTATGACTATGGCATAGATGATATAAATGATTTATGTACTAAATATAATATTGAAAAATATACATCTTCAGGTGAGACATTAGGGAATGGTAAATTATTTACTTTTAATGTACCTAACAATATGAAAAATATTAATAATGTTAATTAGAAAATAAATAAGAGGGGAGAAGATAAATGGATAATATTACGATATTTAAATACATATCTAAAAGTAATTCTTGGAGAGATAAAAGAAAGAGGGGAAGTCATGCAAAAATTAATAACTAATCTATATTCTGCTTATGATCAATTAAATAAGAAGCTATTTAAAGATGAATTACCTGAGATTATAATCACTATCCAATCCAAACCTAAAACCAAGAACAGCATTATATATGGCTGGTGTACCAGAGATCCCATTTGGTGTTATAAGGATGAAAATAATAAAGAAGTATATAAATATGAAATTAATCTTGTGGCAGAACAATTGAATAGATCTTATGAAGATACAATATGTACGTTAATACATGAACAGGTACATCTATACAATAATTTTGTAAAACATGTTGAGGATTGCAGCAGTCGACAAAATCATAAATTACCATTTAAAGAGGTTGCTGAAAGGATAGGATTAATAGTAGAAAAGGGATATAGAACAGGATGGTCACAGACTACTTTATCACCTCCATTAAGACAGATTGTAGATAATTTAGATGTGGATAAATCAGCTTTCAGATTATATAGAACTACAAAAGAAAAACCTAAAAGAGAAGTACATAGAAAGCCTATTTATAAGTATCATTGTCCCAAATGTGGTAAAGAAATAAAATCAAATGAAGAATTTTTAAATGTATTGTGCCAAGATTGTAATCAATATTATGAAAGAATTAATAAATAGAAAATACAGTACATGGAGATAAAAGGAATATTTTATATGAAACTAATAAATATATAGAGGTGAATAAAATGGATCAAAAACAAGATATACAAAATGCAATTGAATTGTTAAGAAAAAATGGATATAAAATAATAAAGATAACAAAAGGAATGAACAAAGCTATGGATGAATGTATAGAAGCAGATGAAAGTGGATATCCCAAAGACTGTTGTGTATGTAGCTGTAATATTTGTCTAATGCAACAATAAGGAGGGAAAATAAATGAGTTATTGTAGACTACCAGAGTATATCTATCCAACAAAATATGGCATTAATTTTCTTTCTAGTAATGCAGAAGTATCAAATTATGAGATAGATATATTTTTATATAAGATATTTTTAACTAGAAGGAATGAATTTATAAAAAGGATTAAACATGGTAAAGAAATAGTTATGAAATGGCAGGATAATGAGATAAATGATCATAATTATAATGAATTAATAAAATTTCATAAAGAAATGGGTAGTTATTCAGATGATGAAATAGAAAAAAAGCTTGAATTTTGTAGACCTAATGAAAAGACAAAAAATGAAGCTAAAGAATATAAACAATGGTTATTAGATAAAGAAGATAATTTATTTAAAAAATTAATAAATGATAAGATAAAGAAGGAATAATTATGTTATATACAAGTTATATTGCCAAATTAAATAAATTACCATTATATATAACGAAAGTTATAATTAGTAGATTTCCTCCAAAATGGTTAGATATTAGTAAATATAACAAGCTGTATATTATGAAAGAATTAGCTCCATCACGAGAATTGTTATTGCAATATAAAAAAGACAATAATTGGGATAATTATATTAATAGATTTACATATGAAATGAATAATAGAATGGATATGAAGAAGAGAATTAATAGTCTATTAGGATTTTTGCAAAAAGGTAATGATGTAATTTTGATTTGCTTTGAAAAAGAGTATACACATTGTCATAGATACTTATTAGCTCAATATTTTATGAAACAGGGTATTCAGTGGAAAGAATATACAGATTAAAACAAAGAATTTAATAAAATTAATAAATAATTATTGACATTACAAGTTATATATGTTAATATAATATTAGTGATTAAAAGATGAAAGTGGTTTAAAAATATAAAATTAATAAATAACAAAGGAGACAGTTATGAAATATAAAGTGGGAGATAAAGTTAAGATACGAGAGGATTTAATAACTAATAAAGAATATGGCGATGATGTTTTTGCAGATGATATGGAAGGATATAAAGGTAGAATTGCTTATATTACAGATACGTGTTGTGAGTCTTATGAATTAGATGTAGATAATGGAAGCTGGCCTTGGACAGACGAGATGCTAGAATCTGTTAATAAAAATGTATCAGACGGACATATACAATACATATTAGATAGAGATAAAACGATAGTAACTCAATATTATACAGATGAGGATGGTCATAAAAAGTATCGTAAGGGTATAGCTAAGAGGAATCCTATAGATCCATATAATAGGGGTATAGGATTGATAATGGCTATTGCAGATGCTTATGGGATAGATAAGAATACAATACATATTGGTGAGTGTGAATGTAATAATAAGAATATTAATAATTTTATAGATAAGTTTATAAATGATAAGGTTGCTGTACACTGTGAAACGAGAGAAGAATCTGATAATTTTCTAAATTTTATATGTAAATATAGTGATAAGTTTACGCATATGATACCGATACGTCATTATTATGTATATAATAAATTTAAAAATAATACTTGCTATTTTTATGAGGGAGAAAAAGTATATTATGATACAAAAAGTAATTGTATAAATGGCAAATATGGAATTATTAAATATAAGGATTTAAAAAGATTTTATAAAGAAATATAATATTAATAAATGAAAAGGAGTGTTGTATTTGAAAAAGAATAAAAAAATACATATTGAAGAGGTCGAAAACAAAATAAAAGAAATTCTAGGGAAAACAGAAAGAGCTATGTCTACAGCAGAAATAAAGAGAGCAATTCCTGAAGCTAGTAGAACAATATTAAGAATTATGACAAGAAATAGAGCATTAAAACAATCTACTCATTATCTGCATAATAGTGAAAAGACATTTATTCATCCTAATACAAAAGAAATAGAGAATATAAAAGGGACAAGATATTTAAAATATTCTCTGAATTATTAATATAAAATAAATAAAGAAGGTACAAAAATGAATATAGTATTTTGGGTTTTAGTGTTAATAGGTTTGGCAATATTATATTTTATTTTATCATTTGTTTTTGGCTTTATTGGAAACATATTTATAAAATTATATAATAAATTTAATAAAAATATAGGGAAAGATGAGGAGAATGATAATGAAAAGTAAAAAATTGGGTGCTATAATAGCAGGAGTTGTAGTTGTAGGTGTTTTATTTGGAGGAATTAAATCAATACATAGAATTCCAGCAGGCTATGTTGGGGTAATATATAACATGAGCAACGGTGTTGAAGATGTTACTTTGAGCCAGGGATGGCATTTAGTAGCTCCTACAAAACATGTAACAAAATATTCAGTGTCAATGGAACAAGCTTTTTTAGCAAAAGGTATAGATACTGATGGAGATAAAGATGAGGACAAAGATAATAGTTTTAGTATTCCAACTTCAGATGGGAAAACAGTAAATGTAGATTTAGAATTTAGTTATCATTTTGATGCAAATAAATTGCCAAAAACTTTCACACAATTTAAAGGGCAAGATGGCAAAACAATAGAAAATACTTTTATAAAATCTAAAATGAAATCATGGTCACAGGAAGTATCTGCTGATTATTCTGTTATAGATATATATGGTTCTGAAAGAGCAAAATTAAATAGAGCGGTACTAGATCATACTAAAAAGAATTTTGAACCTTATGGAATAATAATAGATAGTGTAAATTTCAGTAGAATTAGCTTAGATACTCAAACAGCTAAAGCAATACAAAATAGAATAAATGCACAACAAGATTTGGAAACTGCAAAGGTTGCAAAACAGAAAGCTGAAGTAGAAGCTCAAAAAGCTGTAATAGAGGCTCAAGGTAAAGCTAAAGTAACTGAGGTTGGTGCTAAGGCTGAAGCTGATGCTAATAAATTAAAGCAATCCACATTAAATAATACAATTGTTCAGTATGAAGCAGTAAAGAAATGGGACGGGGCTTTACCTAAAGTATCTGGTTCTTCTGCAAATATATTAGATGTTAGTAGTTTGACTAAGTAAAATTAATAAAAGTATACTACATATGGTATATAAATAATAATATTATACAATATGTAGTATATAAAAGAAGATAAAATTGTCATTTTAATAAAAAATAATCAATTAAAAAGGAGTTAGATAAAATAAAAAAGAACATAATAAATACGGGTTTTAAATAACAATTGAAGAAAAGGTAACAATGTATGGAGTAGCTAATCATCAGAAATTTGATAAAAATGATATAAATAAACAACTTAGTATTGCTAGAAAAATAAAAAAATAAAAGGAGATATGTTAATGATGTGTGAAGTATTAAAAGATAAAGGATATGAGCAAGGTATTATAAATAAGAACTTTATAAAAGATTTCGTAAATGGGCAGATTGCAGTACAATGTAAGAACGAGGAAGAAACAACAAAGTTCATGGAATATCTTAATATTTGTGATATAGTTGATGTTGATACTTTAAATATAGAACAAATATTTAAAAGATATAATATTAATAATTTTGGGGAAGATATATTCGTAGCACATACCTTTGATAGATATATAGGATTTTTCAATAAAGCATCTTTAGAAGATGAAATATTAGATTATAAAATTATTCAGTATGATGATATAATATCAAGAATAAATTGATATTAGCTTTGATTTAAAATTAATAAAAAGATAGAGAGTAATATCTCTATCTAACAATAAAGGCTGACTCTTCAAAGGTTAATAACCTTTATATAGTTTTGCTATTACTATATTAAGCCTAAAGACGAGAATAAAGTGATTCTTTTAATACAAATACATATTAATGAGAAAATATAATAAGAATAATACACTCGTCAGCCTTGTTAGGTTGGAAAGATCTATACATAACCTAATAGTTTCAAGGCGTATAGAAATATGTCATATTAGAAAATGGCTTGAATACAGTGGTTGAGAATCAACATATGATATATTAGAATTTATTAACGTAATTCAAGCTAATTACATTATTTTTCGTTGAGAATCAACATATGATATATTAGAATAAATTGGCAGGTAAGCGTAGAGAGTTTACACTGGAAGTTGAGAATCAACATATGATATATTAGAATAACTGTAATCTATGTAATCCTATTTCATTAATTTTAGTTGAGAATCAACATATGATATATTAGAATGTCCTCAAAAGCACATTTGTGTTGAACTCAAAATGAGTTGAGAATCAACATATGATATTAAAATAAGATATATTAAAAGAATAAATAAAGGTGTAAAGAAATGAAGAAAAAATCAGGAATGACAAAATGTATAACAGTAATATTAAATAAATGTTTTGATATAGATACAGATAGAATAAAAGATAAAAATAAACCTAGGTTTCACTTAAATATGAATAAAGCCAAAGAGATTATAAAAGAAGCTAGTATAGCTAGTTGTCATGCTTGTAATATATCTAGTTCAATGTGGAAAGAATATTATTTTAGAAATAGAGAAGAAGCAGAAAATGCCTATAATAATATGGATAAAAGTACTTTAGATGATAAAATTGAAATAGAATTTAATAAACGTAAAAAAAAGATTAAAGACAAATCTAAATTAGAAAATGAAAAGTATGTATTTAAAATAAAAGAGAATATAAGAAAAGATATTAGAAGATATTTTATAAAAAATTATGAAAAAACTTTAGGAGAAGAAAAAGAGCAAAAGAGTAGATATGGTAATTGGTATTCTGAATTAATACAAAATAAAACAAAAATAATAATGAAAGATTATAACACTGGAAATGTAGGAACTTTGGATCGACAAATTGTTCAAGGAGATTGGAAAAGAGATAAGGAAAAAATATTAAATTATGAGGGACAATCTCCTGAATATAAAAAAGATATGCCAGTTTGTATAAAAAATAGTAATTATAAATTGTCAAATAACAATGGATATTTTATAGAGATAGGATTTTTTAGTCGATCAGGATATGAGAAATATAATTTAAAAAGTGGAACTAAAAGTCATCTTAAATTTCAAATGGATAAATTAGATAGCAATAAAAAAGCTACTATTAATAAAATAATTAATAAAGAATATAAGCAAGAGGTAGTTCAATTGTCTGTAATTAAAAAAGATAAAATAAAATTAATAATATCTTATACTTTTGAACCAAAAAAACAATATTTAGATTATAATAGAATTTTAGGAATTGATATAGGAATTGTAAATACTGCTGTTTTTCAAATCTATGATAAAAATTACAAACAATATGATTGGTTAAATTATAAGGATTATATTATTAATGGACAAGAGGTAATTAAATTTAGACAACGAGTAGAAGCTAGAAGGAAGCAAATGCAGATATCAAATAAATGGTGTGGAGGAGGTAAAATAGGACATGGAACAAAAACTAGAATGAGAGCTGTCTGGAATATAGGAAATAAAATTAATAAATTTCAAGATACATATAATCATAAGATTAGTAGATATATTATTGATTTTGCAATAAAAAACAATTGTGGAACAATACAAATGGAAGATTTAAGTGGATTTAGCGAATCTGCAAAAGAGAAATTTCTTAAAAATTGGTCTTATTATGATTTACAACAAAAAATAAAATACAAAGCAGAGCAGGAAGGTATAGTAGTTATTTTTATTAATCCAATGTATACTTCTCAACGTTGTAATGAATGTGGTTTTATAGATCAAAAGAATAGAAATTGTAAAGAAAACCAAGCAAAATTTGAATGTGTAAATTGTGGTAGTGGTAAAAACAAACGAGTAAATGCTGATATTAACGCAGCGAGAAATATTGCTTTGCCAGATATAGAAAAAATTATATTAGAACAATTAGAAATACAGAGTAATATAAATGATGAATATAAAAATATGTATAATACATATAAAAGAAAATTAAAAGAAAGTAGAGATAAGGTAGCATAATTATATAACAAAGGTTGATTTCCCACCCTAGAATCGGAGAAGTATTACCCGAAATATACATATATTAGAGTTTAATAGGTAATAACACTCGATAAACCTCCTAATTATATTATGATTGGAAAAAGTTTATTACTTCGGCAAGAACACTCGTGACTTCAGTCATGTGAGGTTCAGGCAGAAGCTGATATTTAGCGAGGTGCATAAAAATATATATTTTGATAAATGACTTAAATGCTGTAGTTAAGAGATAACAAAGTATATATTGAAACATTTGTTTAGCAGTAGTATCCTGTACGTTTTTAATGTTAAGAGATAACAAAGTAGGATTTAAGTAAAAGTCAATAAATGTTGGTTTTTATCTTAACATAATTAATAAAATAGAAGGGACTGATATATTGAAATTTAAGAAAGGGATCAAAAAACCCATTAAATTCTCGCATTCTCCGCCTAAGACAACAATTATATAAAATAAATAATAAAAATAAATTATTAAAGGAGTAATGTGTTAATGGGTTTAATATCAAAAGCTGTGAGAGAAAAAGTAAAGGTAAAAGTATTGTTGATGTCACCTTCTGGAGCTGGAAAAACATATAGTGCTTTAAGACTTGCAAAGGGTATGGGTGGAAAAACTTTATTAATTGACACAGAAGCCAGAAGAGGACTTTATTATGCTGATGAATTTGATTATGATTACATAGAACTTAAAGAGGTAGTTCCTAAAGATGAAGATTATGATGAATATAAAAAGATACTCCCTAAAATTAATGAACCTTTTGCCCCTGAAAATTATATTGCATTGATAAAATATGCTGTAGATAATGACTATGATAATTTAATAATTGATAGTTTAACACATGAGTGGAATGCAAAGGGTGGAATACTTAATGCAAAAGATAAGATGCCTGGATATAATGATTATACTAAATGGAAGACATTAACACCAAGGCATAACGATTTTATTTATGAAATACTACATTCACCTATAAATGTGATTGCTACAGTAAGAGGCAAAGATGAATATGTATTGGAGGAAAATTCAAAAGGTAAGCAAGTTCCTAGAAAAGTTGGGTTGGGTGCTGTACAAAGGGATGGCATGGAATATGAATATACTGTGACATTGATGCTTGATCAAGAAACGCATAATTTTAGTGCAGAAAAAGATAATACTCATTTGTTTGAGGGTAGAAATGGACTTTTAACAGAAGATGATGGTAGAAATTTGATTTTATGGGCTAATAAAGGTAAGCAAGTAACTAAGAAAGTAAAAAGTGAAGTAAAGCCATCTGCCACTACAACAGAGTCTACAAAAGATTTAGGAGAAATTATAAAAGAAATAGATACTATAGCAAAAGACATGATACCAGATAAGAAAGATCCAAATTATAAAACAGTTCAAGATAAATTAGTTGTATCAATAAAAAAACATCATAAAAATGCAAATTATAATTCAATAAAAGATATAAGAGTAGCAGAAGCAGTATTAAATGAACTTAAAAATATAAAATAAATAATATTAATAAAAATTTGGTTGGCAGTCATCCATAAAACTGTCTTACATAAAGGAGATAATAAATGAATAAAACACAACTAATTGGAAGATTAACAAGAGATCCAGAATTAAAATATGCACCAGGTAGTGGTACAGCAATAGCAACTTTTTCTTTAGCAGTAAATAGAACATTTAAAAAAGAAGGTCAACCAGATGCGGATTTTCTAAATATTGTATCATTTGGTAAACAGGGTGAAAATGTTAGTAAATATTTACATAAAGGTAGTTTAGTGGGTGTTTCAGGTAGAATTCAAACTGGTAGTTATGAAGCTAAAGATGGATCAAAAAGATATACTACCGAGATTATTTCAGATGAAGTTCAATTTTTGGATAGTAAGGGTAGTGATGACAATCAATCTCCCAGCAAACCACCCTCAGATGACGAAATACCAATCGATGACGGAGATATCCCATTTTAAAAATAATAAAGGGAGAGCGAGTAGAAATACTTGTTCTTCCAAATTGTACATTAAATACAAAGCAGATTTAGAAAGAAAAAAGATGAATAATATAAAAATAGATAATACTGGGGTTAAATTTAAGTATAAATTAGAAAAGAAAAGTTTAATTGATCGTATAAGAAAGAAGTGATGTGTTTGATAAATTTACCTTTTGATACAGCATGTGAATCTGGAATTATTGCCACATTACTGAAATCTCCAGAATTTATATTACATAGTGAGGGGCTTAAACCAGGATATTTTTATCATAAGGAAAATGGGTGTATATATTGGGCTATATCTGAATTATTTAAAGCAGGTATTGATAAGATAGACTCATTTAACTTAACAACTCAACTTAATTCAAATAAAGGTGTGAAAAATATTATTGATAATTTATCTATACCTTCTATACAAGAATTTATAGATTTATCTAATAATATTGCAAGAGATACATTAGAAGAATACCAATTATTAGTAGATAGAGTTATTAGTTTATCTTATAAAAGAGATTTATATAAAACATTGGTAAATTATCAAAATATATGTCTTGATGAAAAGAAAGATGATTTGGACAAAATAAATAATAAATTAAATGAAGATTTAAGTAAACTAGAAGAACAATATATAGTTATGGAAAGTATACCATTGTTAGGTGATAAAATTGATGATATTTGGGAAGATATTGAAAAGAAGCAAACGAAAGAAGAGGAATATGGTTTACCATCAAAATTTAAAAAATTAAATGATTATTGTCCCTTTGAAGAAGGAGAATTGATTATTGTTGCTGCACCAAGAAAGACAGGTAAAAGTATGTACATGCTTAATGAGGCAAGACATAAAATAGATAATGATGTACCAACCGCATATTTGGATACTGAAATGAGTACAAAGGCATTTACTTTAAGATTATTAGCTAATTTAACTGGAATACCTATATCTAAAATAAAGCGTGGTAATTACTCTTCAACAGATGCCGAACTAATTAAACAATCATTGGATTATATTAAAAGCAAACCTTTTGTACATATATATAAACCTAGTTGGACGGAGTCTCAAATTTATTCTATTTGTAAAATTTTGCAATACAAAATGAGTTTAAAATTTGTAATATACGATTATTTAAAAGGTAGTAGTAATACAAGTTCTGAACAATATAATGAATTAGGTAATAAGACAAATTTTTTAAAGAATAATATAGCAGGGGGATTAAATCTTTCTGTCTGTGCAGGAGCACAGTTAAATAGGAAAAGTGAAATGGGAGATAGTTATAAAATAGAACAATATGCCTCTACTATATTAAATCTTAGACCTAAGACAAACGATGAAGTGGTTCAAGATGGTGCTGAATGTGGTAATTATGCTTTAATTGTTAAACTTAATAGAAATGGTGAACAAATGGATTCGGATTCGAATGAATATATAGATTTATCATTCAAAGGTAATACAGCCACATTTGTACAAGCAAAACAACATGAAATAAGAACACCTTTTGATAATAATTAAAGGAGTAGATAGTTTTGGATATTTCTCAAGTAAAAACTAAATTATTAGATAATCCTGACTTGTTAGTATATTTACTTGAGAAGTTAGGATGCGAAAAAATTATTGATAAATATAGAGATCAGATAAGATGTGCATTACCAAATGGAGAAAATCCAACAAGTATAAGAGTAAAATTAGACGATAACATTTCATGTGCGGTGTTCTCAAGAAGTAATTTTAAAGGGGGTGATATATTTTCTTTAATTCAATATATAAAAAATATATCTTTTAAGGAATCTCTTGAATGGGTAAGTCAAATATTAAATATTGGAGATATTGATTATATTCCTCAAAAACATAGTCAGACATATGATTTTTTTAGATTATTTAAAAATAGAAAAGTAAGTGTATTAAGCGAACATAACATATTATCAAAAAATATATTAGATAAATATCCAAAGTATATTTGTCAAGATTGGATAGACGAAGGAATAAACAAGAAGACTCAAGAGAAATATGATATTCATTATGATAGAAAATCATTAGATGGTACTGCAAGAATTGTATATCCTATTAGAAATGATATTGGTGAGATAATAAATATTAAAGGTAGAACTTGTGATCCTGATTATAAGATACATGGTATAAGGAAATATACATATTATTATCCAGTAGGAAAGTTTGATATTTTGTTTGGTCTATATTTCAATTACTCTACTATTATAAAAGAGAATAAATTAATAATAGTAGAAGCCGAAAAGTCAGTGATGAAATTTGATAGTTTGGGTATTTATAATGTTATTGCAATATGTACGCATAGTTTATCTACATACCAATTAAAGAAAATATTATCACTTCATTGTAAAAGTGTAATTTTAGCACTAGATAAAGATGTAACTTATGAAGAAATAAAGGAGATAAGTAATAAATTAAAAATATTTTTAAATGTATATATTATTAAAGATAAAAATAATTTATTAAATGAAAAAGATAGTCCTATAGATAAAGGAATAGGAATATGGAACAAATTATATACCGAAAAAATATTAATAAAATAAAAAAAGAAAGGATGATTGAATGCCAAAAATTCCAGGATTTATATTACAGGAAATGACATGGAGTTTTTCAAGGCTTAATTCATGGTATCAGTGTAAATGGCAATGGTATTTACAATACATTAAAAAGGCTAAAAGTGAGCAAAATGCTTTTGCTGAATATGGTACATTGATGCATGAAACATTAGAGAAATTTGCAAAAGGGGATCTTCTTGATTTTATGTTGGCGGATTATTTTGAAGATAATTTTAATGATGTTATAATACATGATTTTCCGCCTAATAAATACGTTAATTTAAGAGAATCTTACTTTAATAAAGGATTAAGCTATCTACAAAATTTTGAAGGATTTAATAAATATAAAAAAATAGTTGGAGTTGAAAAAGAAGTTGAATTTAAAATAAATGATTATAGTTTTATAGGGTACATAGATTTATTAGTTAGAGATAAAGATAATCATTTACAAGTAATAGATCATAAAAGTCATAATTTGAAGCCTAGAAGTAATCGTAAAAAAGCAACTAAGGGAGATTTAGAATTAGACAATTATTTAAAGCAATTATATTTATATAGTATTCCTCTGTTACCTGAATATGGTGAATTACCTACATATTTAAATTTCAATGTATTTAGAGATCAATTATGGATACGTGAACTATTTAAAAAAGAGAAATTTGAAGAAGCAAAACAATGGGCATTAGATACAATAGAAGAAATAAAAGATGCAGAAATATTCCCTGCATCTTATGATGATTTTTTCTGTAATCAACTTTGTAATTTTAGGAAAATATGTGGAGTTAAATTCGCAAGAGATAGAGATAAAATAAATAAAAGAAGGAGATGATTACTTGTCGGGAAATTATACAATATTTCATTGTCATTCACAATTAAGTTTACAAGATAGTAAAACTGATTATAAAGAATATATTGATTTATGCAAAAAAAACGGTATGAAGTCCATAGCTATTAGTGAACATGGTAATGTCTTTAGATGGGTAAAAAAGAAGCAATATTGTGATTCTCAAGGTGTTAAATTCATTCTTGCTTGTGAAGTATATCTTACAGAGCAATTAGAACCTAAAGTTAGAGATAATTATCATACTGTTTTAATAGCAAAAAATGAACAGGGGATGCATGAGCTATTATCTTTAATATCAATGTCATCAGATGAACAACATATGTATTATAAACCACGAATCACTTTTGATGAATTTTTAAATATATCAGATAATGTAATATCCACATCAGCCTGTTTAGCTAGTCCTTTACATAATTTAAATGAAGACAATAAATATTTCTCTAAACTATGTCAGAAATATACTTTTTTAGAAATACAACCTCATGATCATCCCGAACAAAGAGCTTATAATATGTTCTTATATGAACTAAGTAAAAAATATAATAAACCATTAATTTTAGGAACTGATACTCATTCTTCCAATCAATATAAAGCTGAATGTAGAGAAATAGAAAAAATAGCAAAAAAAATGGCTTATGCAGATGAAGATAAGTTTGATTTGACTTTTAAAACATATGATGATTTGTTGAAAATGTATGCCAATCAACATGGTAAAGAAAATATGTTGCCCTATGATATATATATAAGTGCAATCGAGAACACAAATTTAATTGATAAAATGACAGATGATATAGAATTAGAAACCTCTTTTAAATATCCTAATATTTATCCTGATGAAGAAAATTATCTCGACAAGGAAGTAGAAAAATCTTATAAAGATAAAGTCTCATTAGATATTATTAATGGTAATAATCCTAAATATATAAAAAATATAGAAGAAGAAAGTAG
Organism: Clostridium sp. MT-14; assembly: GCF_042436595.1. NCBI lineage: Bacteria > Bacillati > Bacillota > Clostridia > Eubacteriales > Clostridiaceae > Clostridium > Clostridium sp. MT-14. The sequence continues at coordinate 5,863 of NZ_JBHMIY010000003.1, read as the reverse complement.
AGTGTTTAAAAAAATAGGGCAATGTTCTTTTATGTTGTCTATGTCTGATATAATGAGATTTTGTAAAAATAATAACATTCCTACAGGGCCGGCAAGAGGTTCTGTAGCTGGATCGACTATAGCATATTTATTAGATATTATTGATTTAGATCCAGTGCAATGGGATACAGTATTTTCTCGTTTTGCTAATGAAGATAGAGTTAGTTTAGGAGATATCGATATCGATATAGCTCCAGATAGTAGAGATAAAGTTTTTGATTATGTAATTCATAGATTTGGTAAGGAAAAAACTTGTAGAGTCTTAACATTAGGTACTGTGGCGGATAAAGGGGCTATTGATGAAATTGCTAGAGCATTAATTCAAAAAGAAGATGTCTCGGACGAGATAAAAAAGAAATATAGTATTGCTAATACGAAAATTATTAAAGAAAGATATACAAATATTTTAACTCCGTATATTAAAGTATATAATTTAATAATGAACAAAGATAAAAAGACATTAGATTTTTCACGACATGCAAATTATATAGAGGATATTAAATCTATTGATTACGAAGAAAAAGATTTAGAGAAGTTTAATCAATTATATAAAGAATATATTAAATTAAGAAAAGATTATGTAGAACTATTTTATTATTTTGATGGTATACGTAATACAACTGTATCTCATGGAATTCATGCAGCAGGGATTATTGCAAGTCCGATTACATTAGCAGATAGTATAGGATTACTATATGACAATGGCAATTGGGTATCTCAATTAGATATGGAAGAATTACATGATCTTAATTTTGTAAAATATGATTTGCTTGGTCTAAAAAATGTACAAATTATATATGATACATATAAATTGGCTAACAAACCATATCCTCGTAGTTATCAAGTGGATTGGAATGATCAAGAAGTATATAAAGATATGATTACAAGTCCAATTGGTATCTTCCAATTTGAAGGTGATTATGCTTTTAGTCTATTAAAAACTTTTGAACCACATAAATTAAATGATATGAGTTTGATTAATGCTGCATTACGCCCAGGAGGTAAAAGTTATAGGAATAAATTAATTGAACATGAAATTAATCATAATCCAACTAAGGAAATAGATGAATTATTAAAAGATAACTATGGATATTTAGTTTATCAAGAAGATGTATTAAAATTTTTACAAAAAATATGTGGGTTATCTGGTTCTCAAGCAGATTTGGTTCGTAGACATATTGCTGATAAAGATTTTGATAAATTAGAAAAAGATTTGCCTAAAGTTTTAGATGGTTATTGTAGACATTCTGATAAACCTGAAAAAGAAGCCAAAGAAGAAGCAAAACAATTTATTCAAATTTTAATAGATTCAGCTAGTTATATGTTTGGTTATAATCATAGTACAGGTTATAGTATGATTGGATATAGGGAAGCGTATTTAAGACATTATGAACCACTGGAATTTGTTTGTGCATATTTAAATAATGCAGGAAATAATCAAAAAGATTTAGCTGATGGTACTACATTAGCAAGATTAAAAAATATTAATATTTATCCTCCAAAATTTCGATATTCTAAAGACACTTATTATCCTGATAAAAAAACTAATAGTATATACAAAGGTATTGCAAGTATAAAATATTGTAATGCTGAAATAGCTGAACAAATGTACTTGCTAAGAGATAAACATTATGATACTTTTATAGATTTATTAGTTGATTTAACAGAAAATACTTCTATAAATATAAAGCAGCTAAACATATTAATAATGCTAAATTTCTTTTCAGAATTTGGTGGTAATGCTAAATTAGTTAAAATTTTTAATGAATTTACTAAAGGCAAAAATAAGTACAAGAAAACATATGTAGAAAAAACCAAAATAAAACGTATTGACTTATTAAAAGATTACGAGAACTCTATACCTGATGAAAAAGTTGATTTAAAAACACAAATAGATATCGAAAATGAGAATTTGGGTTATGTACAAGTACAATTTCCTGAGTTACCAAAAAGTTATCTTTATATATTAGATGGTAAGTTTGGTAAATATAGTCCTAAAATAGAGGCTTATTGTTTGGCTACAGGAGTAACTAAAACATTGAAATTATATAAAAAACAATTTGATAAAAATCCATTTGATAAAGGAACTATAATTAATATTTCGAAATATCAACAAAGAAGAAAAGCGATTTGTGTAGGAAAAGATGATAAAGGGAACCCTAAATTTGAACAATCTAATGAAAAAGAATGGTGGATAACTAAATATAATATAGTTAATGATATAGATGAAATAATTAATAAATTATAGTTGACAAATTAATAAGAAGAACTGAACAATATTGTGTATTATGTGATGAAAACAATGCATTAAGATATGCAATAAAACAAGATAAAGTTAGTCAGAAGAGTAATTAATAAAAATCCTTCTTTTCTATGTACAATATTCTCTTATATGATATAATATTATAATATAAATAGTTGCATAGAAAAGGGGATTTAACATGTCAATTCGTGTTGGTATTATAGATGCAGATCTTATTTCTAGAAATAGGCATAGATTTCCAAATCTTGCCTGTATGAAAATATCAGGCTATCATAAAGGTAAAGGAGATAAAGTAACTCTTATTACAAAGTCTTAGCAGAAAGCCCACGTCTTTTAAGCGTGGGATGAATGCTTATACTGCTTGAAAAGTATTTGATTTCTTATTATATTTATGCTAAAATAAAATTAATAAATAAATTAGAGAAAGGAAGTGAATATTCAATGAGTAAATCTAAAACCTCTAGTTATATCGTAACCTTGCAACTGCATACTCAATTGTATCAAGAGTATATATTAAATAAAAGATTTAATATAGCTAGGCAAATATATAATTGTTGTTTAAATGAATTATACAAAAGATATAATTTGATGAGAGAATCTAAACAATATCAATATATTTGTAAATTGCCTAAATCCACTAACAGGAATAAATTATTTAAAGATTTAAATGTAAAATTTGGGATAACTGAATATTCACTTCATGATTATATTAAACCAATGCAAAAATACTTTAAAAAGAATATAGATAGTTTTACAGCTCAAAAAATTGCAACTAGAGCATATAATACTTTCCAAAAATTATTATTTCATAAAGCTAAAAAAGTCAAATTTAAAAAGTACGGAGGATTAAATTCAGTTGAAGGTAAATCTAATAGAACGGGTATTATGTATAGAGATGGATATATTATATGGAACGGATTAAGAATACCAATTATAATAAAAAAGAATGATATATATGCACAAAAAGCAATCCAAGATAGAATTAAATTCTGTAGAATCAAACGTGAAATAATTAAAGGTAAATATCATTATTATGCTCAATTAGTATTAGAAGGTATACCGCCTAAGAAAATAAATAACGAAACAGGAGAGATTATAGGAGGTATCGGACAAGGTAATGTAGGAATTGATATTGGGACTCAAACTATTGCCTATTCTAGTCAATATGATGTAGGATTAAAGGAACTATCACCTGAAACTAATGGAATAGATAAACAGCTAAGGTTATTACAACGTAAAATGGATAGAAGTAAAAGAGTTATGAATCCTAATAAATATAATACTAATGGTACTATTAATACTAAAAATAAAGACAAATGGATATTCAGCAATCATTATATAAAGATAAGAAATATAAGAAAAGAACTATATAGAAAACAGAGAGAAATAAGGAAACAATCACATTATAAATTAATAAATTACCTATTAAGTCTAGGTGATACATTCTACGTAGAAGATATGAATTATAAAGGATTGCAATCTAAGAGTAAGAAAGCTATTAAAAATAAAAATGGTAAATTCAATAAGAAGAAAAGATTTGGTAAGAGTTTAGGTAATAAAGCTCCAAGTATGTTTCTAACTATATTGAATCAAAAACTAAGATATAATAATAACGAATTAAATAAAATTAACACAGTAAAAGTAAAGGCAAGTCAATATAATCATATGACGGGAGAATATAAAAAGAAAAAATTAAGTGAACGTTGGAATTATTTTAATATAGATGGAGAAGAGATAAAAATACAAAGAGATTTATATAGTAGTTTTCTAATAATGAATGTAAAAGATAATTTAAAAGAAATAGATCAAGATAAATGCTTTAAGACATTTAATAATTTTAAAAAGATGCATGATATTGTAATTAATGAATTAGGATATATAAAGAATAAAGATAATAAAAGAATAATAAGTAGTATGGGAATATAATATAAAAATAATATACAAAAGGTTTAGAGACAAGCCTTATACTATCGTTAATGGATACTGTGGTATCTTTGGTAGTGAAAGTCTTATAGAAATATATATAGTGTTTATATATGTAGGTATGAGTAATTAGAGATAATGTAAAACTTATATTGAAAATATAGGAGAGATATATAAAGTATATAAGAACCCCACTCCTTCAGGCGTGGGAGTTTCAGTATGAGTAAAAGTGGTAACATTTCAAAAAGAAAAATATTAGAAGAATATCATAAAGGACATTTGATAGAAAATCAAAAAGAAGTTATTAAATTATTCAATGTTCAAGAATAATTGCTATATAAAGAACAACAACAACTATATATTAATAACAAATAATAGTTGTTGTTCTTTATACATAATTAATAAAAATAAGTTTGACAATTATAATAATATATGCTAATATATAAATATAGAACGAAGATAAAAATAATTAATGTATTTAATAAAATTAATAAAAAGAAAGGAAAATTAAAAATGGCAGAAGAACTAGTAAATGATCTATGGAATAATTTGAACGAATTATCTAATAGAGAAAAATATGAATACATAACTGCTTTAGCAGAATCTATAAAAGATCAAGGGGGTACTACTTTTGCTAGTAATATGTTGGATGCTTTAAATGATGTTTGTAGTGAAAATAGTATATGTCCTGAATGTGGATGTGAAACAAATTTAAAAAAAACACAATTTGTACATAGTGAATTAGATGATAATAATATAGAAAATATATATTATTTATATTGTGGAAATTGTGGTTGGGATAGTCGTAATGAATAAAATTAATAAATAAAGTAATATAAAGAATACAGAAAGGAAGATTTTTTGATTGGACAGAAATTTAAAAACATAATAATAGGAATAGTAATTGCAAGTCAAGTAATAGTATATATTCCAACAAATACATATCACAAATTTGTGGAAAAGCATAAGCATAAAAAAATAATCAATAAAAACAAATTACATTCTGATCTAGCTAAACAAAAGTTTAATTTATTGAAACAACAATTTGCAGAAATAAAAACTATAAGCGAATATGAGAAAGAGCAAAAGCTATATCAAGAAAAGCAACATCAGATTGAAGCGACAAAACGAAACGACACTTTATCAAGAGGGAACGATAGTAATTATATAACTGTAAGATTAAGTTATTATACAAACTCTTATTCTGATTGTGGTAAGACTGATGCAATTTCGGCTAATGGTAAAAATCTTAATGATGGAGGTAATTATGTTGCTGCTCCTAATAGTATACCATTTAATACAAAGTTGTTGATTGATGGAAAAATATATACTGTAGCAGATCGTGGAGGAGCTATAGGATATAAAAATGGCGTGATGATGTTAGATGTTTTTGTCCCTGGAGCAACACAAGAACAATTAATAAAAATGGGGGTAAAATATACCATAGCTAAAATAATCAAATAGAAAGAAAGTTTTATTTTAAAATTAATAAAAGAGGTGAACTAAATGTATACATTAAATGATGATGTTATTGTAGAACAGTATAATGAAAAGAGTAGTAAATTACCTTAAGCTTAGCAGAAAGCCCACGTTTTTCAAGCGTGGGATGAATGCTTAAAGAATTTATAATAAAGGTTT